>CAMCYG010000066.1 GCA_945883775.1 Victivallis vadensis | reverse complement strand
GCGGCGACTTGGCGCCGCTTTGTGTAGCGAGCCTCGGCTCGCGGATTGTGCGCAGCCGAGGCTGCACTGAGAAAAGCGGTGTCGAGCCACCGCACTCCACATGGGAGCAAATATTGACTTTTAATAGAGAATTATCCTTAGCTTGATAGGCATAGAGCGAACCGTCTCGGTGAGCCGTTATCAGGGCGATTGCCGCGAAATGATGGGCGCTCTTGATAATCCGAGAGAATCGCGGCCCATCTTGAGCAACTCACCCGATACAACCCAAGGTGCGCTATCATTCCACTTCCGCCTGCCAGTCACCGCAAATAACTGCACATCCCGCAACATATACCGATCCAGACGACCCAACAGCCGCCGGACATGGAAAGGCGACGTAACCAAAACAAGGCTGTTGATTTCTAAATGCGAAGCAAGATACGCCGACAAAGCCTCCATCTCCCCGTCTGTTCCCGTAAATATACCTGGAACAATCTGTATCATCAGAGTCTCTTCTTGCTTACCGACTGCTGTCTCCGCTGGCTGGTTCTGAATCCTGACTTCTGTATTCTTAATTCTAGCTGCTAAACGTTTAACACCCCATTCCGCCCCAGTGAGATTTCTTTGCTCCTCCGTTGACCACCTGTTCTTAAGCCTGTCATTGCCAATGAGGATTGCAGGGCTGTGATTCGCGACCGATTTCTTGACAACAAGGCCTGAATACAACTCCACCAACGCATCAATTCGCCGGCTTTGTTCACTCGCTCCTGCCACCAAATACACCGCATCAGGCACAAATTTGCCGACAAACTGCCGCTCATGGCACTCCAGCCACTGCTCCACCGGCCAACCAAGTAAAACCACACTGACCGCAACCGCCAGTGCGGAAAACACCCATCGTCTTTTTGAAATCGGGTTCATGCTTATCCATCAAATCCAAGACTGTACTGCCCTTCGCGTAACAGATCTTTCACCTTTTCCCGCAACCATCACCAAGCACGACATTTTTACACTCACCGCTGGTGAAACACCAGCGCATAAGAGAATTGCTGGAAATGCCGGACTTTTTATGATATTCAGATAGTCTACAACAATCAGCTAAAGATTGGAGCCGTCATGAAGAAAGCCAAACTGACAACTGTGCAGGGACAGCCATCGTTTAAGATCTCGACCAATACAGTCGAGGCTTTTGTTACACAACTTGGCGGGCACCTTGGTCCAGTAACTTTCAAGATAGGAACGAAAAAGATCCAGCCGTATTCTGTTGCGCCATGGGCAACAGAAAGCACAGACAAATCGCTTAATCCTATCATTAAAGTTCTGCGCGGTGATTTCTTCTGCATGCCGTTCGGAGGCAACGACAAGTCATACAAGGGGGAGAAACACCCGATACACGGCGAGACAGCCAACGAGAAATGGACCTTTGAATCGCTGAAGACCCAGGGCCCGGCAACAGAGATGACGCTCAAGCTGAAAACCAAGATTCGCAAAAGCACAGTCACAAAATCCATAACATTGATAAAAAACCATGCCGCGGTCTACTGCAAGCATACGATCAGCGGGATGACCGGCCCGATGTCGTTCGGACACCATGCTATGCTCAAGTTCCCTGAGAAGGAGGGGTCGGGGATAATCTCCACAAGCCGTTTTCTCCGTGGCCAGATATTTCCGGGCACTTTCGAGAATCCCGCTAACTATGGTTATTCCTCACTGAAACCGGGGGGCATGTTCTCCAGCCTCGATAATGTGCCGATGGCCGACGGCAGCATAGCTGACCTCACCGGATATCCCGCCCGGAAAGGATTCGAGGACCTCGTCATACTAAGCGCAGACCCTGCGGATGAATTCGCCTGGACGGCCATAACCTTCCCGGCTGAAGGATATTTGTGGTTCAGCATAAAGAATCCGCGTGTTCTTGCATCAACCGTATTATGGATGTCCAACGGCGGGAGGCATTACGCTCCGTGGAACGGCCGCCATACCGGCGTCATGGGACTTGAGGAAGTGACAGCATATTTCCATTACGGCCTGACGGAATCAGCAGGGGTGAACCAATTGAACAGAAGAAGCATTCCCACCTGTGTGGAGATGACACCGGATAATCCCTATACAGTGAACTATATCATGGGAGTGTCACAAGTGCCGCGCGGATTCAACGGTGTGCGGTCGATAAAAAGCTCACCCGAAAAGAACGAACTCGCCATCACCGCCGACAATGGTATGACCATAAAGGTTCCTGTCTTTGTCTGGTTCGTGACAGGCACATGACCGTTTGCAGATTTGAATTGAGTTTGGAAGCAGACTCGCTAATATTCCTTTTTCTTTTAACTAATAACGAACTGAACAAAGGAGTATACAATGGCCAGAGCTCATAATTTCAACGCAGGCCCCGCAGCGTTGCCGCTGGAAGTTTTAATTGATGCACAAAAGGAACTCATAGATTTCAAGGGCACAGGCATGTCCATCATGGAACACAGCCACAGGGGCAAGGACTATGAAGCCATCCACAACGAGGCCATCGCAAACATCAAGAAGTTAATGGGACTGGACGACAGCTACTCGGTACTTTTCCTGCAGGGCGGGGCAAGCATGCAGTTCGCAATGGTTCCGATGAACCTGCTAGGCGCAGACAAGACCGCGGATTATACAAATTCAGGCACCTGGGCCTCCAAGGCAATAAAAGAAGCCAAACTCATCGGCAAGGTTAACATCGCCGCCAACTGCGAAAAGGACATCCCCACAAGAGTCCCATCCGGCAATGAACTCAAGCTGACCGATGGCGCAGCCTATGTCCACGTGACATCGAACGAGACGATATCAGGCGCCCAGTGGAAGGAATTCCCGAAGACTGCAGCACCGCTGGTAGCCGACATGTCGTCTGACATCCTGTCGCGCCCTCTGGACTATACACAGTTCGGCCTCATCTATGCCGGTGCCCAGAAAAACCTTGGCCCATCAGGACTTGCGCTCGTCGTCATGAAGAAAGAACTCGCCGAGAGAGCGCCGGCCAACATACCGACGATGCTGAAATACAAGACACACATTGACGAAAATTCGCTCTACAACACTCCACCCACTTTTGGAATATATATGCTTTGCCTGGTCACAAGATGGATACTCAAAATGGGAGCAGAAAACCTGTACAAGCAGAATCGGACCAAGGCCCAGAAAATCTACGACGTATTTGATTCCGGCACTTTCTACAAGGGGACAGCCATCAAGGAATACCGCTCCGACATGAATATCACATTCCGCCTCCCCAGCGAGGAACTGGAAGAGAAGTTCATCAAGGAAGCCTCTGCACAGGGCATGAAGGGACTCAAGGGCCACAGGGCAGTAGGCGGCATCAGAGCATCGATATACAATGCATTTCCAGTCGAGGGCATAGATGCACTCGTCGCATTCATGAAGGAGTTCGAGCGCAAGGCATAATGCTGGCAAGGTATATATATTGCGTCGGATCATTTCTACTGCTGGTGCTAGCACCTGCCTGCAGTAGAAACGGATGCCCGTCAGCCTACTCTCCGCCAGCAATAGAACCAGCCATAGTAATTGCTTCAAATGCCATGCAGGAAGTCTCAGCATTTGTTGCCATAGGGCCCAGATATTCCGGATCAGCCGGCGCCCGTAAAAGCGCGGAGCATATTCTGCAAAGAATGAAGTCCTTCAACATCCCTGCTGTTATCGATGAATTCGAAGACGGCACCCCTTCGGGTCCTGTGACGTTCAGGAATGTATTAGCCACCATCAAGGGTTCATCCGAAAGAAGCATCGTCCTATTGTCTCATTACGACACCAAGGCAGGCATTGGCGATAACTTTGTGGGAGCCAACGACTCAGGGTCAAGCACGGGGCTGCTGATAGAGATGGCAAGAGCACTCAAGCAGATGCCAATGCTTTTTCCTACCATAATCCTCGCCTTCGTTGACGGCGAGGAAGCCCAGCGGTCGTACGGCCCCAACGACGGCCTGCATGGTAGCGCTCGGCTGGCAAAGAAATTCAAAGCATCGGGCAAAGATAAAGACATCGATGCCGTCATAGTGCTCGACATGATAGGAGACAAGGACTTCAATCTCTTAGTCCCGCGCAATTCATCACCGAACCTTGCCGCGATGCTCTTCGAGGCGGCAAAGGCAGAAAAAATAAGAAACAAGGTTGTTCTGATGGAAGGTATGATGTATGACGACCATGTGCCGTTCCTTGATCAGGGCATCAAGGCTGTTGATATAATTGACTTCACATACACTGACGGGAGCGGCAAGAACTACTGGCATACAGAAATGGACACACTCGACAAGCTGTCCGCGGAAAGCCTTGCGCTATCCGGCCGGCTCGCCATACGCATGATAAACGGCATAGTCAAAGAGACGATTGCAGCCCCGGGCCAGGATTGAGAATGTGAAGAAGCTGTGCATAGCATTGACTGCTCCCCAATCATCCGATTCCTTACTGAGGCAAGAAACCAGGGCTAATATATGTAGATTACCGTACCGCCTGCAGAGCGGGCTGTTATCTTGATATTATCAATCCCGTATTCATCTCTTGCCCCGGAACCGCCTGCATCATCAAAGATCCAGCGAATTACAAAACAAGCACCCCTTTTCAATACGTACCCTGGCTTTATCTCGGCAACAACATTGCTGTATGTCCAGACAGGCGACACATCCTTCAGCAACGGAGTCAGGTTGTTTATACTGGACGCCGTATCGCTCAGCACATTAGGCGATCCATACTCCAGCTTAATTGACGAAGAACGATCTGAATTATTGAGACAAACAACATCATATGACAACGAAAACGTTCTGATATCATAAGGCGAGGCATTGGTGATGCGCATTTCTATGATGCCGGGCGTGTACTTCGTGTCAGTCGGCTGAAAACCTAATGCCCTGTTGTTTGATGCTGTTTGCAATGAATAGCACCCGCCGGCGGTGACTCCGCCCTCACAGACACCGCGGAAGTCAAGGTCACCATTGGTCATGACAGTGCGATATTCCTTATATACGGAAAAACCGTTTGTCAGCGACAAGTAAGTCCCCTCAAAACAGTCAAACGTCTCATGATAGCCGGTCTCGCATGTGTTTATGAGGAAGAATTGTTCCCCATAAGCCGCAGCCTGAGCCAACAGCACAGCTATAAACATTAATCTCATAAAATGCGGATGATAATGACATAATGCATGTAAGTCTGAATATCGGACAAAGTCTTACAAAGCCGTAAGAATCTTTCTTACATTTAAAGCGCGAAGAGGGCCGGCCTAATTCGCCGATGCGCTCTCGCAAACGAGCATCAATAAATATTGTTTCCATAGCCGCACAAGGCTATATTGTCGCCATGAACAGGATTTTGTTGATGTTGGGCGTATGCGTAATACTTAGCGGCCTTTTGTACTATATCCTGTCAAGCTTCCTTAAGAAGATCAAAAAGATAGAGAAGGACAAATGGGGAGACCATGCATGACAGATAGCACAGCCAAAGCCAGGATAAGACTCATCCAGATGGAGGTGCGTCCCGGTCGGCCAGCTCAGAACTCCGCGACTATGCGCCGGCACATCGATCAGGCAAAGCAGGACGATGTCGATATCATAGTCTTTCCTGAGATGGTAATTCCCGGCTATCTTATTGGCGACGAGTGGGAGCGAGAGTCCTTCCTGAAAGAATGCGAAGAATGCGGAAAAGACATACTGCAGGCATCAAACAACATAACCGCTGTATTCGGCAACGTAGCCATTGACTGGGATGCCAGAAACGAAGACGGAAGAGTCAGGAAGTACAATGCTCTCTTTACCGTTCGCGACAGCGTCTTCATAGGCCCCGCACGCTCACCCTTCGCATATGTCATCAAAAGTCTTCTGCCCAACTACAGAGAATTCGATGATAGTCGCCATTTCTATGATGTTAGAAAACTGGCACTGGAACGAAACATGCCGATTGAAGATCTTTTCGCGCCAGTCAAAGCTGGCAATCTTTCACTGGGCTGCATGATCTGTGAGGATGCCTGGGACAGTGATTATGCCCTTTCGCCGCTGAAGTCTCTCGAGAAACATGCAGTGGACTTCTTCATCAACATCAGCGCGTCCCCGTTTACATACAACAAGAACTCAAAACGAAACAGAGTCTTCACAGCTCACGCCGGACACACCAAGAAGCCCTTCATCTATGTCAACCAGACAGGCATACAGAATAATGGCAAGACAGTCTTCACTTTTGACGGAGGATCATGCATCTATGACTGTCACGGCAACATACTGAACTGTGCAACCGCGTACAATGAGGAGAATCTGACCTTTGACCTGCCATTGAACAGCGGCACCCGGTTCGGTAGACCTATTACATACACACAGGACTCCATCGCGGACATTCACAAGGCCATTGAATACGGGACGAATAACTTCATGAAGCTCTGCGGGGTCAGCAAGGTGGTAGTCGGCTTGTCCGGCGGCATCGACTCCGCAGTTGTCGCCTGCATATACTCACGCCTACTGAAACCGGCCAATCTCCTTTTGGTCAACATGCCCAGCAGATACAACTCAACGCTGACGCGTGATCTTGCCAGGAAACTTGCATCGAACCTGAAATGTCTTTATGCAGAGATACCGATTGAGGACAGCGTCGAACTCACCAGACGCCAACTGGAAGGACTTGAATTTGCCAGCACAAACGGCTCCATAAAAAGCAAAGTTCAGCTGGATGGCCGTGTCATGGAAAACATTCAGGCACGGGACAGATCCTCCAGGATACTGGCAGCTGTTGCGGCAGCTTTCGGCGGCGTGTTCACATGCAACAGCAACAAGACTGAAGCAACTGTCGGGTATACCACGCTTTACGGCGACCTTGCCGGCTATTTTGCCAATATAGCCGACCTATGGAAAATGGAGGTCTACGAACTTGGCATGTACATGAACGACAAGATATTCATGAGCAACATGATACCCGAAGGGATATTCAAGGTCACGCCTTCTGCAGAACTCAGCGCAGACCAGAATGTGAACGAAGGCAAAGGCGACCCGCTGATCTATCCCTACCACGACAAGCTTTTTGCCAGCTGGGTCGAATCATGGAATCGCGCCACACCGGAAGACATACTTCAGTGGTATATGGACGGCTCACTGGAGCTCAAGATCGGATACATCGACAAAGTGAAAGACATCTTCAAAGACCATCAATCTTTCATAACCGACCTTGAACGCTGGTGGAATCTGTATCAGGGCCTCGGCCTGGCAAAACGTATACAGGCACCTCCGATACTTGCCGTAAAGAGGCGGGCTTTCGGATTCGATCACCGGGAATCGCAGATAGGCGCACGTTACACCAGGAAATATCAGCTACTGAAGAAAACCCTCCTGGAACTGTAATTTATGGATATTACCGCTTATCAAGAAAGAATGTCATATCTCAGCGAAGTTGAGTGCTCTCACAGACTGAAAGCACTGACGACAGATGATATCGACCAAGCTCTTCATAATACTTACTGGCCAGACGGTTCAAAGACAACAGTCTTCGACCTGATTGCGCCAGGCGAATCGGTCTGCATTGTAGTCTCCGATCACACTCGCAAAACAGCTGTCGACCTGATCCTGGACCCCGTCATATCCGGATTGAAAGCAAAAGGCTGCAGGGCTTCGGATATATCCATACTGATTGCTTCTGGAATCCACAGGCATCCGACAGATGCCGAACTTGTGCGGATACTGGGAAAGAAGATGTTCGACCTGTTCAAAGGCAGAATAACATGTCACAACCCTGACGAGCAAAATGGATTGTTTGAAGCAGGAACTACCAAGCGCGGACATCGCGTGCGACTGAACAGAATGCTGAAGGAATCTAATCACGTCATACTTACAGGAACCGCATTATATCACTATCATGCGGGCTTCGGTGGCGGCAGGAAGTCTATTGTCCCGGGCCTTGCCTCGCGAGAAACAATTGCCTACAACCACAGCCTTACACTTGACCCGTCCGCTGACTGCGTACATCCCTCTGTTCAGATCGGCCGGCTTGACGGCAATCCAGTTGCAGACGAGATGATGGAAGGCGCCATGTTCTGTCCACCTGACATAATAATCAACACAGTACTCTCCACTTCGGGGGAATTGGTGGGCGTTTTCTCCGGTGACATGCGATTGGCGCACCGCGAGGCCTGCAAGCTTGCGGAGATGACCTGCCGCGCTGATCTGGCACAGAAGGCCGATCTGGTCGTGGCATCAGCTTCTCCGGCCACAAATTGGATACAGAGCCATAAGGCTCTGTTCAACTCCTCCCGCGCAATCAACAGCGACGGCATAATTGTTCTGGAGGCACCCTGCCCTGAAGGAATCGGCGATGAACGGTTCAAGCACTGGGTTTCCATCAAGGACATACCCATGCTCTATCGCGAACTCAGGAAAGCACCTGAAGTACTGGGACAGACCGCGCTCTCCACCAGATTGAGGGGACAGAAAACACTCCTAGTGACATCATTAACTCAAGCCGAAAGAAACATACTCGGAATAGAGACTGCGCCTGATATCAACGCGGCTCTGGATATAGCCATCAATCGTCTTACCTTGCGGCTTGGCAGGAAACCAACGTGCTACACGATGAGCAAAGCGCCTTACATCGTACCGTTCTGACAATAATCGGTCGCCTCCCTCAAGCAGCGGAAAGCATCAGACTAAAACCGGAACTCCTGAATAGAGGGGCGCGTCTGCGATTCGGTGCTTTCGGCTCAGCCAGAGGCTTCGCCCTACCTCCGAGAAATCGGCAAATGGCAAGGCGAACCCCATTGCTATCAAGCTAAGGTTTTTACAATACAATATTGGCTTCCCGTAGGGGCGTTGCTTGCGACGCCCGCGGGAAATAATAATTCTGTCCTCTGGATCCATAGGATCCAATCCTCGACCCGTCCTCGGATCGGTTCGGATCCTACGGATCGAGAGGATTGGCTCGAACGTACCTGAGAGCGAACCCGAGGATTCATTCTGTCAAAATTTCTACGTCTTTTCCGCCGGCGCATGACACATGCGCCGCTACAAACAGGAATACTTTCCTCACTGTAGCTGAGCTTGTGTCAAGCTCAGGTCTATTCCGCAAGCGAATGACACCATCCTTCGTCCAAGCACTACGGCCTGGCAAGCATGCGCCGCTACAGTTTGCACAATTACAGCATTTCGCAATATAAATGCCTTATCTTGATAGGTATAGGGTAAACCCTCCGGGTGAGCCGAAACTTCTGTGCTGAAATACAAGAATTTGATGCAACACCTTACAGCTCAATCGAGGTTTCAGAATGGCACGAAGTTGGTCTTCTCGTTGATTGCCGCAACTGTATAAGCGAGAAGCATACTCACGTTGTCTAAATCTTCCAAACTCAACAGCTCGCAAGGGCTATGCATATAGCGCAGAGGTATGCCTATCAGTGCGGTAGCAACTCCGGACTTGCTTAACTGCATAATATTGGCATCAGTGCCTGTCCCGCGCGATACCGCAACGATCTGGACGGGTATCTTTTTCTTATGTGCCGTTTCAACCAGAAGATCGAACAGAGCAGGATTGATATTCGGGCCGCGTGTGATTACCGGACCCTTGCCTATATCTATCCTGCCGCGCTGATTGACGCCACCACCGACATTCGGATGATCTGTCGCGCCGGCGACATCAACAGCAATGCCGACCACCGGATCGATTTTAAAGGCCGCAGTCTTGGCACCGCGCAACCCGATCTCCTCCTGCACCGTCGCCACCGCATGAACCTCAGCTGCGATCTTCATCCCTTTAAGAAGTCTGGCAGCCTCCAGAACAGCCACGGCCCCGGCTCGATCATCGAATCCGCGTCCGACTGCCCTATTGTTCGATATCTCCAGGTAATCGTGATCCACCACAAGCGGATCGCCTATGGAAACAAACTCCTCGGCCTCTTTTTGTTTACGGGCGCCGATATCCACCCATATATCACTGACTTCATAGACCTTCTTTCGTTCGTCAGCTTTCTGGTAATGGACAGGGGTCTTGCCCATCACCCCGCGCACCAGGCCTTTGCGGCCCTTGATAACTACGCGCTGGCCTTGAATGATCTGCGGGTCCCAGCCTCCTATTTCCGAGATCCACAAAAATCCTTTATCATCGATATGTGTTACAAGGAACCCTATCTCATCACAATGGCCGGCCAGCATGACCTTTACCTTGCCGCCCCTGTTCAGAACCGCATGGGTATTACCATGGACATCAGTCTCTACCATATCGGTAAAGCTTAGCGCTTCCTTCTTCCACACATCCGCAGCACCACCCTCATATCCGGAGGGGCTTATGCTGTTTATTATATCGGCCAAAAATCTTCTGGGGTTTTCTTTCATCTTAATCGTCTCCGTCCTACTTGCCTATTTCAATACCCTTTCGGTAATAAGTAGGAATGTCCAGATCTTCGCCATTCATTATCGTCCCGCCCATACCTTTGAACCTACCCTTATCGGGAAATGCGCTGAAATCCAGATTGCCCTGCTTATTCTGCTTGCCTTTTCTGCCGCCGGATTGACTCTTAACCTCTTTGCGTTCAGACGGCTCCTTGCCCTTCTCCTCAGGAATGCTCCATTCCATAGCAGCTATGACTGTGACTGTCAGCCGGTCTTTCCAGTCCTCATCCATGATCGTGCCCATAAAGAACTCGGCATCTGCAGACGCCTTCTCCCTTATCTTTTTTATCACCTCATCAACATCCCTGATGAGCATATCATGCCCGCCAATAATGCTTACGAGCAGAGCCTTTGCCTTCTCAAGCGTCTTCCCTTTCTCCAACAGAGGACTATCCAGTATCTGCCGCACTGCTTCTTTACCACGCTCACTGCCCCGCGCATCGCCATAACCGAAAACGCAGACTCCTTCACTGTTCTGAACCACTCTCTGCAAGTCGGCAAAATCAAGGTTGATCAGCCCTGGCCTGGCCACCATCATCCAGACAGCACATATGCCGTTGATGACTATATCATCGACCTTCGCAAAAGCCTCGCCCATGTTCGCCTCGCTGATAAACTCGAGCATGAGATCGTTAGAGAGCATAATCAGCATGTCAGAAGATTTGGCCAGCTTCTCAATCTGCTCATCGGCTACTTTGGAACGATGATGACCTTCGAAGTTGAACGGCCTTGTCGCAAAGCAGATAGTTAAAGCGCCGCGCTCACGCGCCATATCAAGAACGACCGGCGTTGCACCCGTTCCCGTGCCGCCACCCAACCCGGCGACAACGATTACAATACCCACATCACTGAACAGGCCGCGCAGCATCTCTGCATCATCCAACGCCGACTGATTGCCTATCTCAGGATTGCCGCCTGCACCCAACCCGCCAGTCTGCACTGAGCCGATCTGTATTCTGGCCGGAACACTGGAGCCCGACAGCGCTTTTGAATCAGTGCTTATCACGGCAGTCCTCGGCCCTGACGGGACAGTATCATGCAATTTACTGACGATCTTGCAGCCGGCACCGCCGACCCCGACAATCATTATCCTATTATCATTCAATGCCATTGGATCATCTTCTCCCGAAAAGACTGCCGAACAGCGTTTTCTTCTGGCCAACTTTCATGCTGCGGATCGCATTCTGTATGACCCCGGCACAGGCTGAATATTCAGGAGACTGCTGTACCGTCTCTACGCCGTCAATATTGATCGCACATCCGATTGAGCAAGGCAGGCCAAAAACCTGCTCAGCGACGTCGCATATCCCGTGCAGCCTCGCGCACCCTCCAGTCATGACGATTCCAGCGCCGAACTTATCGAGAAGGCCATACGATTCCAATTCTCTCTTCAACAGTAGAAATGTCTCTTCGATACGGGCATTGATCACTTTGCAAAGCGAGAGCCGGCTTACAGATCTCCCGGAAAAACCGACTTCCGCAGGAATGGCTATCTTCTCCTCCACCGCTTTCTCATTAACCAGCGCAGAACCCGATTCTTTCTTCAGAATCTCTGCCTTACCGTGCGGGATATTGAACGCATATGCGATATCATTTGTTATATGATCCCCACCAATGGAGATACTGCCAGCCCTGGCAACCATACTGTCGGCATAGGCGGCATACCCAGCCGTACCGCCGCCAAAGTCCAGCAGAAGCACTCCGCTCAACTTCTGCTGCTGCGTAAGAATGGCGACTGCGGAACACAGAGCCGTGAAATATACATTGCCCACGTCAATGTCATGCGCGTGTACCGCCTGAACCGAGTTCTTGATCCTGTTCCTGATACCGTGGACCAGCAACACATCAAGAGACAATTTTGCACCAGTCATATCTTCAGGATTGGTAACCCTGGCGTTATCATCGATCCAGTAGTGCTGGGGTATTGTATGGATCACGTTGTGATCAGCCGGGATACTTATCGCCTTGGAGATCTCCATCACGGCTTTTATGTGTTCCTTTGTGATGAGCTGGTCATCACTGCTTACAGGCACCGACCCTGATCCGACAGTACTTCTGATACCATTGCCGGATACGGCCAGGTTGACCTCCCTTATATTGACATCACTCGTCTCCTCGGCCTGCTGCAAAGCTAGGCGGACGCTGGTCGCAGCCTGCTCAATGTCAATGATTTCTCCCTTACGAACGCCGATGGAACTAGTCTCGCCAGTCCCGATTATCATAATATTGCCGTCGCGCTGTACATCACCGACAAGGGCAAGCGTTTTTGTCGTTCCAATCTCAAGAGCTACTACCGGATTCATTGCTGGACTCCTTCAAGGATGATGGCGAAGAGGGTTCTCACCTTGCAAACGTCTTGCCGTCAAGGGTCATATCAATTTCCTTCTTCAACCTGCCCTGTTCATCAGCGAGAACGTTCATAAGCTCATTGACCCTGTGCTTCAGATTTTTCTGCGATTGTTCAGTATCCTCTACCATCTTTTCCCATGAGAATTTAACCTTTTTGTTTTCAGGAAGACATATCAACACGTATTCTCGCGGACTGACGTCGACCGACGAGATACGCAGGCCCACCGCAGAATCTTCGCATACCCGCAGCAGCCTCAGCGACGCCATAGCCAGCGAGTCGAGTCTTTTTCCCGGCTTAAGCATTTCCGCAGAACATCCACGTATGGTCGGCAGTAATTCAGTCTTCATACGCTGACTGAAAAGATAACCATCCTTGTCCGCCACAAGATAATCTTTCCCGCTCATCACGGCAATCGGAGTCCTCTCCGATATTTCTATCTGGAGCGTCCCCGGCAGATGCCTCGAAATCTCCATTCCTTTAACGTGAGATGCTCGAGCCATGAAATCTGCACGGATCTTCTGAATATCGAAAGAGAAGATATTCATGCCTTCGCTTATCTGCAGGTACTCCAGCACACGCTCCTTGCTGAGAAACGCGCCATCATTGATCATGATCCTGGTTATCGTGAAATAATTATTGCTGGAGAATAAATTTTGTCCGACAGCCCTGATGCCCAGCCAACTCATGAAGAGAATTGCAACGAACAGAAGAGGCACCATTACGTAAATGGCCACCCTGTAAGAATCCACTTTCTTCCGGTCTACCAGCCGCGTATTCACACTAAGCATCATTTCCTTACGCCTGCCGGTCCTCAATCCCCCGAATCGACGGGAATGATCATCATCAAAAAACGCCATTTATGCCTCAAGATTATCGATTATTGCTAATCGTATATAGTTAATATTCAACCACATCATACTGTATATCAAATACACGCAAACACAACATAAGGTATAAATGATGACCCAAAAAGTGTCCAGACTATTTTTATGAGTTTGCTAACGATTTCGGAGCAGCAAATGCTACGTTAGTCGAGGAGTAAAAACGAACAAAAACATTACGCATAACTATGCAAGCTCTTGAGCAAGTAATTGACACCAAAGTATGTAAACAAGACCGAGACAAACCCAAGCAAGGATATCCATGCCGTTACCCCGCCGCGCCAGCCGCGCATGTAGCGGCAATGCAGATAGCCAGCATAGATCAGCCAGGTAATCAGCGACCAGGTCTCCTTGGGATCCCAAGACCAATACGTCCCCCAGGCCGAATTGGCCCAGACTGCACCTGTGATTATCCCTAACGTCAGAAACAGGAAGCCAAAAGATATTGTCTTCGCAACCAATCGCTCCAGGGTTTCCTGCGATTCCAGGTACACCTCATTACCTGCACGTCCACCAAAGAGATATATTGAGGCCGCAAACGCCGAAAGGGCAAATCCTCCATAGCCCAGGAAGCAAGAAAACACGTGAAATGCAAGCCAGTTACTCCTTAGCGCAGGCACTAAAGGCTCGATATTAGAACTGAAGAAAGCGCTGGCACACGCAGTGACCGCCACTGTCATAATCGCAGTAAAAGTGCCCAGTGCCGCCAGCTTCGTACGCTTCTGCAAAAATAAAAAAATAACGGCTACCGACCAGGAAAACAGCACTAGCGACTCAAACATGTTGCTGAATGGCGCCCGACCGGCCTCAACCCATCTCAACCCCATGTAAACGGTCTGTGCCGCTGCTCCTGCGCCTATGAAAACAATATTTACAAGGCCTAATCTCCAGCGTTTCCAGAACAGCGACATGATCCCAGCCAGCAAAGCCAGCAGATAAGCCGCAAAAGCTATATTATAAATCGCTCCCATAATACCCCCAAATGTGTTTCCTTCACAACACGGATCGGCCAGCATGTCTCGCCGGAGCCTCTTGGCATAGGCGGAAGGCCTCTCCCTACCTTAATTCCGGAAAGGTAGGGCGAACCGTTGCTACTCTGCGAAGTAAGCTAAGGCTTCCTTCGCTACGAAGCACGAGCCACTATGAGCCGCAACTTCCGTCCCATAATCAATCATATTCTGATTATCTATTCCTTTTTCTTGTCTTCAATCTGAACGCCAAACATCACAAACAGACCAAGGATCATCATCAGGAATCCTGCATAAACGACGGGAACGCCCGGATCATTCACCACCTGCAGGGATGTCCACAACGGGTCTTCAGGATTATACCCGGACTGATAGAATGTATAGCCTTTGTACGAAAAGGGCGAGTTCACCTCTACCGTAACTTCTTTTTTAGTGACCGACCCTTCTATTATCTGCAAAGTGCTCTTGTAGCTTTTTACACGCGGGACAGGCGGCTCCACAATCTCAACATCATATCGCATCTTCAACCCGGACGACGACGTTGCCGCTTGATGCAACCCACCTCCCATGTCGAAATCTGGATACCTTGCAAACAGCCATCTGGTTTGGTTGGTCGTACCGCCCTCAATCACATCCACAAGAATCGCAGGATTCACAGGATTCTCGGACCTGCTGACCACCTCGCGTGTAGCCGTATCGATCACAAAGTCCAGAACCTTACGCCGTATTCTGACGCTTATTGCCCGCACGCCGCTGGCTGGATCGCCTGCAGAGACGACAGCCTGCTCATCGCCCAGATTGATGGGCAAAGTCTTAATGACATCCGCTCCTGTTTTCGATACTACCAGTTGCTCGGACACTATCTGCACGTTTTGCGGCTGATTTGAATCGGAAGCATAAGTTTCAATCTCGAACTTTTTCAGATGGACCGAGAACGGCAGTTGGCTAAATCCAGCTTCTTCAGAAAAGCTATCCATCGTCTCACCCTGACGAAATGACATTGTTCCTTTATGCCCATACTCACCGCGGATCACCGCTCCCGCCAGGATCAGCACGAAACTGATATGAGTCACAGTAGAAGCAATCGCCCTGATCTTCAATGCGCCCTGCAGTTTTACAGCAACTGAACACCTACGGGCCGTACAGATTACAAGACTGACCGCAAGCAGAACCAGCAGAAGCATGAACCACCAAGCCGAGAAGATATTAGTGAATCCAGCGGCCACGAGAAGCTCCATCGTCTTCGCCTCCGAAGGATACACATTTAGATAGCGGGCGACATCCGACCCCTGCGGGATCAGCGTACCTGCTATACAGGCAAGCGTAACAAGCAGAATTACGGCAAGCGAATGACGCAACGAACCAAGATAGTCCACAATCTTTCTAATCATACCTATTCCGTGCGGTTGTCGCTTTGAAAACTCTTTACCACCTTATCGCAGAGATCTTTGTGCTCCGCGACTACTTCCCGACTAAGCTCGAAGACTTTT
>CAMCYG010000065.1 GCA_945883775.1 Victivallis vadensis | reverse complement strand
GATAAAAACATTTTAGGACGAGGGTGGCATGTGAAAATAGGATTCATGGGAGCAGGCAAGATGGCCGAAGCAATACTGGCGTCGCTGATCAAGTCGAGATTCTGCACAAAGGATAAGATATATGTCAGCGATGTGGCTCAGGACCGTCTCGACTACGTAAAACGGAAATATCGCATCAATGTGTGCGATTTAAACAGGCAGGTGGCTGCCAAATGTGATGTTATATTCCTCTGCGTTAAACCGTACCAGCTCGAAGATGTGATGCAGGAGATTTCCTCAGCAGTCAAATCCAGGCATATGGTCATATCTATCGCCGCAGGTAAGAGGCTGGCCTTTATAGAGAAACATCTGCCCCGGGCGAGAGTTGTCAGAGTGATGCCGAATCTGCCCTGCCAGGTCGGGGCGGGCGTTACCGCTTTCTGTCTGGGTCGCAAGACAAAACCCAAGGACCGGGATCTGGTTTCTGCGATGTTGAAATGTTTCGGCAAAGAAGTCGAGATGACGGAGGAGCATTTTGATGCAGTGACAGCGATATCAGGGTCCGGGCCGGCTTTCTTTGCCTATTTTCTGCACTGTATCATCGAGGCTGGGCAGGAAATGGGCGTGCCTGGCGAGCAAGCTGGAATGCTTGCGGTTCAGACTATGCTGGGTACAGCGCAGCTGCTTATGCAAAGAAAAATGAATCCGATAGACCTGATCAATGCTGTCAAGACGCCCAATGGAACAACAGCGGCTGGTGTTGATGTCATGGAGCGGCGGGGGATGCGTAAAATAGTGAGTCAGGTAATAATGGCGGCGGCTGAACGTAGCAGGGAGATGAGCAAATGAAATTCGAATTAGCCCTGCTGGGCGATAGTCTGAGTTTTATTCCTGAAGAAGTTAAGCTTCTAATGGTTTATTTAGCAGTCGTGCTGCTGGCTCTTATAGCGAGTCGAATGCTCCTGAGGTTGATCAGGAAAATAGCCGTCAGGGCGAATGCGGAAAAGAGCGGCCTTCTTATCAAAGGTCTTAAGCTCCCTATGATAATATTTTCTATGGCGTTTGGTGCTCTTATCGTTGCTGAATGTCCGACAGGTATAGATCTTGGTGATTATGCCGCGCTTATAATGAAAATCGGGAAAACGGCGGCAATAGTCGCTACCGCCATATTTATTGATCGGCTTGCTCGTGGATTGGTGTTGATGCACTCCGAGAAAGTAGACCTGTTCCGGACTTCACGCGGAGTGGTGAACAATCTCTTGAGCATCATTATTTATGCGACGGGTTTCATGATGATTCTAGACCAGCTGGGAGTCTCAATAACACCTGTGCTGGCGTCGATGGGTATAGGTTCGCTGGCTGTCGCTCTGGCTCTTCAGCCTGCACTGGAGAACTTTTTCTCGGGTATGCAGATCATATCCGATAAGACGATTGCTAAAGGGCATTATATAAAGCTTGAGGGTGGCGAGGAGGGCTATGTTGAGAAGATAGGTTGGCGGTCCACATCCATCAGGCAGCTTGCGCACAACATTGTGATTGTGCCGAACAAACAGCTGGTCAACGCTAAGATCATTAATTATTACTATCCCACCACCGAGCTGGGTGTGCAGGTTGATGTAGGTGTCCATTATGATACGGACTTGGAGCGGGCAGAGGCTATAGTGCTGGAGGTCGCAGGGGATGTCATGCGGAACGTTGCGGGCGGTGTTCCTGCTTCTCAGCCTTCGGTGCGTTACGTGAAGTTTGCCGATTCAGGCATAGAGATGAAAGTCAACTTGCGCATAGCCGAGTATGACTTTATCGCACCGGTGCGGCATCATTTCATAAAACGGCTCCATAAAAGATTCAGGCAGGAAGGAATAGTGATCCCGTATCCGATCCGTACGGTCCAGCTATCACAGGAGACGGTTTCTTCCCTGGCGCGAAGAGATTAAGGCCTGCAGAATTGGCGGATAGATTCTAGTACGTAGGAGGTGTGTTATGATGCTAGACAGTTTGACTGATGAGGAAAAAGCGGCATTTGCTTCTATATGCAGGCTCACCGAACATAAAGCCGGTGATTTAATCGTCACAGAAAAGGCACCAGGTGATACACTGCTGATAATAAGGCAGGGGAATGCCGAGGTTAGAAAATATATCGCAGGTTCCAGTTTCCGGAAGCTGAAAGAGCTTAAGCCGGGTGATTTTTTCGGGGAGATGTCGTTTCTTGGTCGTTCGCCCAGGTCTGCTTGTGTTGTTGCAACTGTACCGACAGAGGTGCTTGAGCTGCGGGAGAAAGACTTTACGGTCCTGACAAAGTCGTATCCCGCCATAGGGGCGAAAATATATGGCACTATAGCCAGAGAGTTGGCAGGCCGGTTGAGAAGGAATAATGACGAGCTCAAGAAGGTTCTGTCGCTGTTTATAGAACAGGAGTGAGGAAAGGTTGATACAATGAGAGTTAATTCGTTTAAAGCGCTAAGGCCATCCATCGAACTCGCAGATCAAGTAGCAGCAGTCCCGTACGATACGGTCGATACGGAAGAAGCCCGCGCACTTGCGGATGGGAATCCTTACAGCCTGCTCAGGGTGTCCAGGCCGGAGATAGAGTTCTCGCGGGGAACCGATATCTATTCCGATAAAGTATATGATAGGGGGCTGGAGAACTTCCTGCATTTCAGGGAGAAAAATTATCTTGTCCAGGATGCCTGTCCAGGCCTTTTCGTTTACAGACTGGAGATGAAGAAGCATGTCCAGTTTGGGATTGTAGGCTGCTGCAGTGTTGCTGATTATGAGAACAACATCATTAAAAAACACGAAAAAACCCGTGCAGATAAAGAGAATGACCGCACGCGGCACACCATAACACTCCGCGCCAACACTGGCCCGGTTTTTCTGGCATACCGTGACGCCACGTCTATCGACCGTCTTGTAAAGTCTGCCATTGCCGGCAAGCCTGTCTACGATTTCACCGCTGTCGACGGGATAAAACATACGGTCTGGCGCATGCCGGACGCTCCCGCTGTTATCAGTGAGTTTAACAAGGTGCCCGTGTCGTACATAGCAGACGGGCATCACCGTGCGGCTTCTGCGGCAAGGGCATGTGCCAAGATGCGCGAAGAGAACAAGTCGCATGACGGAACAGAAGAATACAACTGGTTTCTTGCAGTGCTGTTTCCCGCCAGCCAGCTCCAAATCATGCCGTATAACCGTTGCGTGGCTGATCTCAACGGGTTGGATGAGAAGGCTCTGCTGGAAAAGATAAAGAAATCATTCACAGTAACGGCGCAAGCAAAGCCGAGTCCGGCAGGACCAGGCATGGCTGGCATGTACCTTGGCGGTAAATGGTTCGGTCTGCAATGGAAGAATGATACGGATGATCCTGTCCTATCGCTGGACGTCAGCTATCTTCAGGCAAAACTTCTCGATCCGGTGCTTGGAATCAAAGATCCACGGACTGATAAGCGGATTGATTTCATAGGCGGGATAAGGGGTACCGATGAGCTGGTAAAGCGCGTAGATTCAGGTAAGGCCGCTGTTGCGTTTTCGATGTATCCTGTGACAGTGGAGCAGGTGATGGCAATAGCTGACGCGGGTATGATAATGCCTCCAAAAAGTACTTGGTTCGAGCCGAAACTGCGGTCCGGTCTGCTTGTGCATGCCTGGGAATGATGATGGACACCCCTCAAGCCAAACAGCCGCGATTAAGACGTCTTCCGAATGGCGTGATCCTTATCTACGAGGATCGTGACATTGTTGTTGTGAATAAGCCTTCGGGCCTTTTGACGATGGGCACTGAAGGGGAGCGGCAGCGTACCGCATATTTCATCCTGACTGATTACGTTAGAAAAGGGATTTCAAAGTCAAGGAACCGGATATTTATCGTACATAGGCTCGACCGGGACACATCGGGCGTGCTCGTGTTTGCAAAGAGCGAGAATGCCAAGCATCGTCTGCAGGACAAATGGGAGGAGACCGAGAAAAAATATCTGGCCGTGGTGCATGGGCACATGGCGCGCAGGGATGATACAATCACTTCGTACCTTGCCGAGAACAGAGCCAAGATGATGTATTCAACGGATGATCCCCAGAAAGGCAAGCTGGCCCGCACGGCGTATAAGGTGCTTAAAGAGACAAGACGAAGCTCTCTACTGGAAATAGATCTGCTGACCGGTCGCAAGAATCAGATACGAGTGCACCTGGCGGACGCAGGACACCCTGTGCTCGGTGACAGGAAATATGGGAAGCTTGCCGATAAGGAGCGAAATTTGGCTCTTCATTCCAGGTCGCTGACCATCAATCATCCGTATTCCGGTGAGCGGATGACATTCGAAGCCGAACCCCCCGTGTATTTTGACAGGATGCTGGCGCGATAGCGCGATTCTGGCTTACTTGTTTGGAATTGAAATTGAGCAAACTGTAGCGGCGCATGCTTGCCGGGCCGTAGTGCTTGGACGAAGGATGGTGTCATGCGCCGGCGGAAAAGACCTGAAATTTTGACAGAATGAATCCTTGGATCCACATCGCCACAACGTGTACTCATGCTTTGCTTCTTTTACGAATTTGAAATCAGCTGTCTACGGTTGGTGGCGTAGATGATTGCGCCTGCAATGCAGGTGAGTAGGGTAAGGCTGAATGAAAGTATGGAGATGCTGAACGCCTGTGCCGGAAGTACTCCTATGGCAGACAGCGCGGAGACATATGCGCCTTCCCGAACACCGATTCCTGCTACTGTTATCGGTAGTATCACGGCCAGAGACGGCCATGGGATCATCATGGTGAAATCAGCGAGGTGGATATTCAGGCCGATAGATAGTGCGATCGAGTAGTCGATGAACACCCGCAGGGCGCCTACTAATGCGAACAGTGGTATTGTCGCTGTCAGTACTTTCTTGTTGCACATGAAATCGACCGTGGTTAGAAGCGTGTCATATGCAAAGGCCGACCATTTATATTTTCGCAGGCTCGTGCCGGCAGGGATCGCGGCGGCGGAAGGGGCAGACTTAAGCACCAGCAGGTAGATCGCAAGCCCAACTACCAGCATGACGGCGGAGGCCATGTTCAGGGAGTGGCGTAAAGGTGTATCGCCGAAGCTGAACAGAAAGGCGGTTAGCACCATGATGAATGTGGTGCCGAGTCTGGCGAAGATCACAGCGCTTAAAGCTTCCTTCTTTTTTTCGCTGCCTTTGCAAAGGTAATAGCACAATACAATATCAGGTCCGGTTCCGCCCGGCAGAAAGACGCCGAAGAAATTGCTTATCACCAGCATCTTTATGATGTCAATAATGCCGGCGTTGATGATTTTGGCAGAAAGCAGAACTCTCAGGATTGCGGCCTGAACGCAGAGGTTCATGCACCAGAGCAGAGCGGCAAGGCAATAATATTTCGGCGCGAGGTTTGTCAGGATACTGCCGAGCGGAGCGAAATCTATCCGCCAGACCAGGAAGGCTAGCAGTCCTGCGCTTACCAGGACCTTAATCAGTATCGCGTACTTTTTCATTTCTTAAATCCGCGCTGTCTGGCCGCTTCGTACAGGAGTATTGTTGCGGCCGAGGCGACGTTGAGTGAATCGCACTGGCCTAGCATAGGTATCTGCACGGTGACGGTCGACTTGGTGAGCCATGTGTCGGATAGTCCGTATTGTTCCGTACCCAGTACTATGGCGGTCGATTTTTTCATATCGACCTGCGAGTAGACGTCTTTCGCGTGAGGAGTGGCTGCTAGGATCTGGATGTTCCTTTCCTGAAGCCATGAAAGCGTTTCTTGAGAGGTGGTCTCGATGACCGGGATGGAGAACAGTGTGCCGATGCTGGCGCGTACGACGTTAGGATTGTTTAAATCTGTGCATCTGTCGCAAACGATCACGGCGTGGACTCCGGAGGCATCGGAT
Organism: Victivallis vadensis; assembly: GCA_945883775.1. Lineage (GTDB taxonomy): Bacteria > Verrucomicrobiota > Kiritimatiellia > UBA8416 > CAMCYG01 > CAMCYG01. Next base: position 10,213 of record CAMCYG010000065.1, on the reverse strand, counting down.
GATCTGAGGATGGTCCCCAGGTTGCCCGGTTTCTCAATGGCTTCTGCTATGACAATCAGACAATTATCAGGTACTTGCAGAGACTTAAGGTCGCGCCTGATTTGTGGTGCAATCGCAAGAAGGCCTTCCGGCCTGTCGCGGTAGGCCATTTTGTCAAAAACCGGCTTGGAGCAGTCGTACAGCGTTGCGCCGGCTGAAACACAGCGCTCAAGAAGAGCATCTTCATTACCGCCCTGAAAATAATCCCGGCAGAAGAACAGCTCAGTTGGGAGATGGCTGTTGTCGAGTGCTCTCTTCAGCTCGCGATAGCCTTCGACGATCATAAGCCCAAGTTCGTCGCGATGTGAGCGCTGGCGCAGTTTGACTACCTCTTTTACCCGTGGGTTGCTGAGGCTTGTGATAGGGACAGTCCTGCTTGTCATGGTTTTATGATGCAGGCGGAAGATGAGTTATGATTGCTTCAGTACTTAACTGGTAGCTCGATGCAGTAGTGGAAGCGGTTGACGTGTTTGTGCTAACAGCTGTCGCTCCAGCAACATAAGATACTAATGTCAGGACCTGGCTGACTGCTGAATTTGTTGAGGGCGAATAGATGCTGGTGTATGTGACGCTGCTGCCGGTAAGCGATGACAATGTGCCGTATGTCGGCTGGCTCAGACTCCATCTGTAGTCGTATCCGCCTGACGCGACGAAGGTTGCTGTCTCCCCCGGCCTTAATGTGGCGGTTGATGGTGTTATTGTGATCTCGCTGGATGCCGGAGTGGTCTCGCATCCGGAAAAGGCAAGTAATAAAAAGGCTGTCACAATGCTGCCGGCCAGTGTCCTGATAAGTATTTTCATGACTTGAAAAATACATCCGGGGGCGGGCAAAGTCAATATGGAACGCTGCATTGCGCGGGTCGTGATTCGGTGCAGTCCCCTAAGATCGGCCACCCAGAGGGTTCGCCCATCGCATCTACCTTTGCTTGATTTGAGGTAGAAGGGCGAGGCGCATAGCTATCAAGCTAATACATTTATGTTGCTAAATTTAGATTCCCGTAGGGGCGCTGCTCGCCGGCGCCCGTCTTTCTCTCTCAGCATTGTGACTTTGTTGCACCACCCGCGGGCGCCGACGAGCGACGCCCCTACATTCCGCACTTCGGACTTTAATGTAGTCCCGGTGTCTCACCGGGATCATGGTTATTGTTCACTCCCGCATCTGCGCCATGAAATATTCACGTAAAAACTCTTTCCATAGGCGTGTGTTGTTATGTACTATGAAAACATGACGTCAGACACCAATAAACGTGTAGAGCAGATTGCGGTAATTGCAGCTATTGCTTTGTTGGTCGTCGGCTGTTTCATAGTCGTGCGCCCTTTCATCTCCTCGATACTCTGGGCATCGATTCTTACTTATTCCACTTGGCCTGTATATGAAAGGTTCAGGCGGGCGACCGGTGGACGCGATAACGTCTCGGCTTTGATAATGACGATATTCGTTGCGTTGCTGCTCCTTATACCGTTCCTTATTGTCGGCTACAATATGGCCGATAATGTTGTGAATATCATAGAAGTGGTAAAGGGATTGTTTGCTGACGGAGTATTCACACAGCCTCCTGACTGGTTGTTATCCCTGCCTCTCGTAGGGGATAAGATTCAGGAATACTGGACAGCATTCGAGTTGGATCCGCAGGGCACCATTGACGGAATGCATTCATTCTTCGGCTATTTACGCAAGATGCTGTTGAGTGTGGGTGGAAATATCGGCAGCGGCATACTGCAGATGGCCTTGAGTATATTTGTGTCTTTCTTTCTGTATCGAGATGGTGTGCGGGTCGCCTCCAGCATCCAGGAAATACTGCATAAGATTACCGGAGAGCGGACTCAGGAGCTTATGCATGTGGTGGGAAATACTGTGTATGCCGTCGTTTATGGAATATTTGGGACTGCCGCGGCGCAGGGTATCGTGGCAGGCATAGGATTCTTGATTGCTGGTGTTCCGGGTCCGTTCCTGCTGGCGTTTTTGACCTTCCTGCTGGCGTTCATCCCTGCCGGTGCGCCTCTTATCTGGATTCCTGCAACAATCTGGCTGTTTTATAAAGGGAGTATAGGGTGGGGTGTCTTTATGGCGATCTGGGGTTTCTTTGGGATAAGCGGTGTCGATAATGTCATCAGGCCTTATATCATCAGTAAGGGGACAAAGCTTCCCTTCGTCCTGGTGTTTCTCGGGGTTCTTGGCGGATTGATGTCGTTCGGGTTCCTCGGCCTGTTCCTCGGTCCAGTATTGCTCACCGTCGGATATACGCTCTTAGCCGCATGGAATAAGAAGCCCGAAAAGATTTGATCCTTAGATCTTATTGTATACCGGCACTTCGAACTGCGCCTTGAAATCTACTCCCGGTGTCTTTGCGCTGACTATCACACGCCATACATATTCCGGATAATCTGCATCGTGCGTCTGCGGCACGTTCGCCGGAATTCTGAAATTCAGTGGAATCGAGTTCTCGGTGCTTGAGGAATCCTGCATGACTGTCTGATCCAGGCCAAATTCCTCGTATTCCCTGACTGAAGAGTTCTTTCCGCTCTTCTCCCATACGCGCCTGAAACATTTCAGCGCGACGCTGAATCCTTCCTGAGAGATGACCCTTGCGTGTATGTTCAAGGTGGCTGTGTTCAATTTGTCAGGAACGAACGGGAGCTGGCCAAGCACAAGCTCCGGGTTCCCGTACTTGAAATATCGGATTGCCTGGTAAATGCTGGATATAAAAAGGCCGACTGGAATCAGGCAGAATCCGTAGATTATGATCCGGGCGAAAACAGGCACATTCTTTTCTCCAGCGGTTGCTATTACGAAGATGGACATAAAAAGGCAGATGAAGATTGCCCCTGCGAATGATCCCGCTATCCTTGCAAGCGGTTTGTCCCTAATGACCATGCTGTTCCATTTTGGATTGGCAAGCCAGGGCTGGCCGGGATTCTGCTCCAGTACGGCTTTGGTATTGTATGCGCGTATTGCCGACGCTATTCCGCCAATCATAACGCCAGCTCCAACAATGGCGAATACCAGTCCGAAAATGGGCAATACGTACATTGTCGTGGTGATTTCGCGGAACAGGACTGACCTTTCAGGGTCAAGCGGGTCGACGAGTGCGTCGAAAGTCATGTCAGTGGTCTTGCATTGATTCAATATGCTGTATCTTTTGTGGTGATATGAATCGCTGGAGCCGCCTTTTTCCATGCCTACGCGGTTCCCATGGTGAAGTCTGCCGTTGTAATTATATGAGTAAGAGCACAGCACTGAATATGAAGTGCTGTCGCTGTCAGAATGAGTCTCGAAAGAGATGCTTTCGATCTTTGCCGGAACCTTTACCCAGGACTCGCTCTCTTGATAGAGCTTCCACATGGTCATGCTCCAGATGAACACGCCAAGCCCAACAGCCAAGAATGGTAAACCGAACAGTGCTCCCCATAATGATATTTTCTTTACTGCCATATCTGTCTCCCCGTCGTTTTTAAGCATCCGGTGAGGACACCGGAACTACATTAGGAATGTAGATTGCAGAATGTAGCACCGGTGTCCTCACCGGTATTGTTTTCTATCTTCTTCTTCCAAAAAACCCCAGCTGTGCCATGTAATACAGCAATTGCATGATCGCCGTTATTGCTGCGGCGACATATGTCAGGAATGCCGCATTGAGCACCTTCGCTGCATGCGCCTCCTCTTCAATTGTTACAATGCCGGCATTTAGCATCAATTCGCGGGCGCGTCTACTGGCGTCCCATTCCACGGGAAGTGTGACGATTGCAAATGCTACCATAAGGGCGAATAGGAATACCCCGAGTATGGCAAGTTTCAGGTATCCGATGCCCGCGCCTAGCGCAAAAAGAAAATAGGAGAGGTACGTTCCGAACTGGACAATAGGCACTAGCGTCGTGCGCAGTCCCAGCCAGCCGTAGCCCTCGGCGTGCTGAATGGCATGGCCTGCCTCGTGGCAGGCAACGCCGATTGATGCGATGGATGAAGAGCTGTAGACGTTCTCCGATAGCCGCAGAGTCTTGGAAACAGGGTCATAGTGGTCGGTAAGAAGACCGCGCACCGGTTCAATCATAACATCCGTTATTCCTGTTGAGCGCAAAAGGATGCGTGCTGCCTCTGCGCCGCTGAGACCTGATGTCGACATTACGCCGGAATATTTGCGGAAAGTTGCCTGCACCATGAAAGTGGCGATCAGCGAAAGTAGAAGTGCCGGCAGCAAAGTTATTATGAAAATTGGATGAAACAACGCTGTATCTCCCTGTAATTAATGCGACAGTGTATTTAATGTCCCAGCGGTATTTCAACCATTTTGTCGATATTTATTGTGGAGCGGAAGATAACGCTATCAGCACATCTTGGACTCAAGATGTACGATTTGCCGCATCAGCTCGCGATTGACCGCTGGATCCACTCCCGCTCTCTCGGCTTGCGTAATCATGTGTCCGTTTATTTCCCTGATCTCTGTTGATTTGCGGTTCGTCAGGTCCTGAAGCATCGATGATGTGTTCTTTGCTGTAAGCAGGGCGACCTTGGCGACCTCTTCGGCAGGATCACTGAAAAGGAGTTCTATATTCATCCGTCTGGCCGTTTCTGCCGCTTCCGATGCGGCCTTGCATGCCATGTCCAGCAGGTGTACGTGTGCCAGCAATTCACCGTTGGTGATCCCATGTATTGCCGTAACAGGATTGATCCCGCAGTTAACCGCTAGTTTGCTCCATAGGATGGACCTACAGTCATTGTGCAGTTCGATGTTAAGCCCTGACTTGGTGAATAGCTCCTGCAGCTGTGTCATATCTGCGTGGTGAGCCTTGGACGGTGCGAACGGTGCTATGCGTGTCACGCCTGTCCCGCAATGTTCAATAGATCCATCATGATGTCTGGTGCTGCCCTGTGCAGTCGTTGCACAGAATATCTTCTCCGGCTTTGTGACTTCGGACAGCAATTCCAGATTCCCCAGTCCGTTCTGCATAGAGACGACGATTGAGCCCGGAGTGGTGCATCGTGGTATGACTGGCAGGATGTCCTCCGTATCATGTGCCTTGACGCAAACCATGATTACCCGGCTTATCGGCAGATTATGCGATGCCGAGAAAGTCGGAATCAGGTGATGTTCGACCGTGCCCTGAAGAGTTTTGACATTGAATCCCCGCGTCTCAAGCATTGACGCCTCTTCCTCCGCTCTGCAAAGCATTGCCGTGTGCAGGCCTGCTCCTTGGAAGAAAGCTGCAAATAAACGTCCAATGGCGCCAGCGCCTATGATGAATATATCCATGTGTTTACATTGTATAATATCCGAGTCCTTCCACCAGCACCTTTTTTAGTCCGTAAAGAATCGTCGATGCGGGGATCGTCTCCTACATTGAAGAGAAGCGATAATTGGATATTCTTATCTTAGGATCTGATCCTGATTTGGTAGGGCGAAGCCTTCCGCTGTCGTCAAGACTATGGCGTGACGAGCCGGCTGAGCCGATTGTTCATAAAGATTCGATGTTGTAGCGGCGCATGCATGCCGGGCCGTAGTGCTTGGACGAAGGATGGTGTCATGCGCCTTTGTGAAGACTGAGTCTGACACCAACCGTCGCCAAGAGGTTATGACTTGGCCGTCATATGGGTCGTCAGTGTAAGCAAAAGTCTTACCCAAAATTGAGTAAAAGTCCTACATACAGAAAATAAAGGCTCTGTTACAAAATACGCTTGCATTGATTTGAAGGAGAAAAACGTGTTATTCAAGTTGCTTTTTGCAGGATTAATGATTTTAGCCGTGCCGCTATTCGCCGGCGGGCCAACCGATTCTGATAATGACGGCTTCAGCGATGTTTATGAGCGTGCTGTCGGCACCGACCCGTTTCTGGCAGTATCCTCCCCAACGCTCGCAGATGATCCCGATCTTATTTACAGCTGGTGGCCGATGTCGTCAAACCTACGCGAAAGACTGGGAACCGGTCTTGACGCTGAACTGCGCAACGGCGCACTGTTGCAGAAGAACGGGTTGCTCTGTGATGGTGGCGGCGCGTATGCGCGGGTTCGGAGCGACCACCAGCTTGATCTCGAGGGCGCCTTCAGTGTGAGCTTCTGGGTGAAGCCGTCGCCAAAATCCTGCGGCCTTCAGAAGCTCATCGGCAGATTTTCACAGAAAGGGGATAACCGTTCCTGGGCAATATTCTATGGCGGCGATGATCGCCTATGGATATTCATCTCTGATGATGGCACTGCAAATCTGCGGCAAAGTGATACAGCAGTGACATGGTGCAGAGTCCGGAGGGACGGCCAATGGCAGAACATCGGCATCAGCTATGGTGTCCAAAGCGGCCTGATTTGTACGGTTGACGGCAAAACTCGGATGTTACTGCATGTCTCCAATTCGCATATCTCTTCTATATATAAGGCAAATGCCGATCTGACTTTCGGCGCTTACGACGTCAAAACCATCGGGCGGGGTAAAGAGCAGGTGTCGAATCCTCTCTCGGGCTATATCAGCCAGATATTCTTCAGCAAGGCCGCGCTCTCCGTTCAGGAACTGCGGGAGCTGTATCTGCTTGGCCGCGGTGGAGATCTTATCGCCTATTGGAATCGCGACGTCGATCTGGACGGACTGCCCGATCGCTGGGAACGCGATATGTTTGGCGATCTTTCGCAGGGTTTGGATGATGATTCAGACGGCGATGGATTAAGCAATATGTACGAGTTTGGATGCGAAACCGACCCCCTGGTCCTGGATACTGATGGTGACGGACTTGGCGACGGTTGGGAGTACAATAATAACCTTGATCCGCTGGATCCAACGGATGCCGCAAAGGACTCTGATGGTGATGGACTCACCAATCTTCTGGAGTGCCAGCATTCCACTAATCCGCAGTGTGCCGATACCGACGGCGATGGCTTCAGTGATTATGTCGAATACATCAATCATACGTCGCCGATCAGCGCGCTTGATTTCCCGGCAGAATCCATAAAGCAGTGGGTTAATGTCAGTGGCTCTACTTTGAATGAGATGTTGGCTGATAATTCACATCCCGTGCTTGATGCTCAGGGTAATGCGTATATCGTCGGAGGAACTTACGGTTCGTTTGGTGGGCAGAACAATGCCGGATTGCAGGATATTTTCTTGAGCAAGTATTCTGCAGCAGGGGTCCGGTTATGGACGCGGTTTCTTGGTTCTTCCGGTATAGAGACCAACGCGGTTGTCGCGCTGGATTCGACGGGCTCTGTGTATGTCGCGGGCCTGACAACCGGCGCGCTCAATGGTCAGTCCAAAATCGGAGGATATGACGCGTTTCTGGTAAAATGCACAAGCGCTGGCAAAATCGAATGGACAAAAGTCTTTGGTTCGTCTGCCAATGAAAGCAGTGTTTATATATCAGTAGATGCGCAGAATAAGATAACTGTAGCAGGACGCACCGCAGGTGCGTTTGATGGCCAGTCCAGCTCAGGCGGGCTTGATTTGTTTGCCTGCCAATTCGATGCGACAGGAGCAAAGCTATGGACGCGGATAGTTGGCGCAACAGGCGATGACGTGATTTCAGGACTCGCCAGCGGGTCGGTCTTTCTGCTGGGCTACACCACCGGTTCAATTGCAGGAAATACTAACTCAGGCGGGACTGATGCCTTCCTGATAAAATATGCATCCGATGGCACGAAGCAGTGGGCGCTTGAATGGGGATCTGCCGGCGCTGATAATACGTCAGGGCTTGTGGTCGATCAGGCTGGGAGCGTTTATGTTGTAGGTTCAGCGGCCGGCTCTGTGGCAGGGGCGCCATATGCCGGCGGCACGGACGCATATCTCACCAAGATCAACCCTGACGGTTCAATTGTGTGGATCAGACAGGTCGGCTCAGCGGCGGACGAAGGCAGTGTCAAGGTGGCTCTGGATGAGCAGGGCAATGTCTATGTTGCCTGTTCGACGCAGGGATCTGTTGATGGACTTCCCGCAACAGGCGGGACGGATCTGTATCTCGTCAAATATGCGCCTGACGGAACAAGGCAGTGGTCGAGAGAGTGGGGTTCAACGCTAGATGACACAATAACTACTCTGGCTGTTGACGTCTTTGGTAATGCATATGTCGCCGGGACATCAGCCGGGACCATTGCCGGCCAGACCGGTTCCGGAGGCGCTGATATATTTGTTAGCAAATATTCTTCACAGGGTTCTGAGGAATGGACACAGTTCTACGGCTCCAGCGCAACGGAAGCTGGCGGCTACCTTGCGCTTGATTACGCTAGCAAGAATATCACAGTACTTGGTGTCACAAGCGGGTCATTCGATGCCCAGACCGGCTCCGGCGGCACGGATGTGTTCATTACCAGGGTAAAATACGAAGAGCCGCCGCAGGTCGACACAGCCAACGGCGCGACCAGGCTGTCGCCGGTCAGTGCGACTCTAAACGGGAATCTAGTATCGGACGGCGGTTTGCCAGCGACAGTGGTGATAGTCTGGGGCACAACAGATCGAGGCACCGATTATGCCCTTTGGGAGAACCACACAAATCTTGGAGTGAAATCAGTAGGCGGAATCTCACTGGAATTGAACAATCTGGACTGGCTGACAAAATATTATTACCGGATTTATGCTGTTAATGCAGATGGAGAAGCTTGGTCGCCGGTTACCGCTGAATTCACAATTCCGCGTGCGTATGGCAATGGGCTGGTGCTCTGGAACAAGCTTGGCTCTGTAGAGGAGGTGGAACACAGCGAATATGGACCTGACGGGCTAATGCTGCTTGGCGACTTTCTGAATGACGGCAAGCATGGCGGCTGTCTGAATCTGGATTTGTTTGATGCAGGTGGTGTAAAATTCCCCAACGAGATAGTTAATCCCAGCGAAGGATGTATCGAGTTGTGGGTAAGATTTGCTGGTATTCCTACTAATCTTGTCAATGGGGCTTGTCCGTACTTGTTCCTGGTAAGTGGGGCGGGCTATCAGATGGGCTTCAATGCTAATGACGGCGCCGGCAATGGCGGTGTATGTGGCAATATAAGTACATATTATACCGGGAGCGGAGCGTATGGCGGTTACAGCTACGATGCATTGCTGGGCGGCGTTGGCGAGGGCGTAAAATGGCATCATTATGCGCTTGTCTGGAAGGACGCCGGTATCGCTGGCATTTCTGACGGCACGAAAAAGCTGGCGGTCTACGTGGATGGCGTTATGCGCTCGACCCGCTGGTCTAAAAAGTCTTGGGCTCTGCCGTCGTACCCGCCTATCGATAATGGCGTCTTTGAATTCTTGTGGGAGCAAACGCTTGCCATGGGCGAAGGCCATTTTGACAACATCAAGGTGTGGGATTATGCGAAGACCAATTTTAGCGACAGGCTGACGGAGGATATCTCGTCAGCGATCAATCTTGAGGTGAATAGGATATTTGTGTCGCGCGCCTATGACCATGAAGCTGCCATCACAATTGATCTGGCGTCAACGGGCTTGCTTTCTGACCGTGCAAAAGTCTACATGTGTTACGGTGCGACGGATGGTGGAACGCTCAAGGCTGATTGGGACAAGGTTGTCGACCTTGGTTCCTTTGGTCATAGCGTGAAAAATACAGTGATTTCGGGTCTGAATGAAGACACTGCTTATATTTGTCGCTTCCTTGTCGTCAATGATCTTGGTGTTGAGTTATGGACTTCTGCGCCTCAGACGTTTATGACGACAAGTGTAGATCGTGATAATGACGGGTATAGTGATGTATACGAGGAGGAAGTGGGAACCGACCAGAACGATCCTGCGGCACATCCACTTTCGTCAATTATATTAACAATACCTGAGGACAAGGTTCTTGTAGCCGGGCGTTCTACAGATCCAGCTTTTACGGGATTTGCTACGGCAATATCCGACTGCCTTATTGACCCGGTTGTTGCCTGCAGTGATTCTACAACGCTTGATCCGTATAGGCTGATTCTGTCTGAGGACTTCAGGGATGGCGAAGTTCATTCTGGTGATTGGCGTTCTTCACTCGGGGGTCTGTACATGTGGGAATTATTGCCGGACATATATGAAAGCGCGTATATCTCGCATACGTTTGATCATGACGCTAATCCTGCAACTGCTGAAATACCGGTTCAAGGTGTAGTTCGGGTAATGGACTGGGATGACCATTTCCAAAGCAGTAACACGGTGACAGTTGCAACCAACCTGCCGTATATCATACATGCGAGTGGCTCTATGAAGGTATCATTTGCCGGTATTGTTGAGCTGTCGAGCTA
>CAMCYG010000064.1 GCA_945883775.1 Victivallis vadensis | reverse complement strand
GAAAGCTGATTGGGAAATCGGGTAAAGCGTATAATTACAGGAACGGGCTATGTCTGGAGACACAGCATTATCCTGATGGTCCAAACCAGCCTAATTTCCCTTCTACAATACTCAAGCCTGGTAAGAAATACCAAACGGCTACGGAATATAGGTTTTCAGTAGTAAAGTAATACGGCAAAAATGATTAAGCGGGTCCGATCCAAGTGATGGGGCCTGCTTGATTTATTTCACGGATTCTTGCGTTTAAAGAATCAAAAGTTTCTTAGGGGTCGTAGTCAGGACTTCGCAGGCTTTGTGGGTCACGGCAATCATATCTTCTATTCTCACTCCGCCAAAGCCTGGGATGTAGATCCCTGGCTCTACGGTAAGTGTCATGCCGGGCTTTAGAATGGTCATGTTGTTTCTGGCAAACCCCGGTGTTTCGTGGATATCAAGGCCTACGGAGTGACCAAGCCCGTGGTCGAAATACCTTCCGTAGCCGTATTTCTTTATGTAATTGCGTGCTATGGTATCGATCTTTCCGCAAGCAATGCCAGGCTTGATGGCAGCTATCGCCTTAAGGTTGGCATCCAGCACGATTTTATATATGTTCAGCAATTTCTTTGGCGGCTTACCAAAGAAAAAGGTGCGAGTCATATCTGATTTATATTTCTGGATATCGCACCCCATGTCGATGAGTACTTCATGGTTGTCTCGTATTTTAGACAGACCGGGTTTGTGGTGGCACAGCGAAGCATTCTCAGCAGCACAGATGATAGGTGAGAATGCCTCTCCATGTGAGTGGTCGATGAATAGGTGTGCTAGTTTCTGACGCAGGCTCCATTCTGTTACGCCTGGTTCTACATACGGCATAAGCCTGCTGAATATCATGTCGTTGGTATGCACGGCTGTTCTTATAGCGTCCAGTTCGCGTGCCGACTTAATGGAGCGCATGTCTTGAATATATCTCTCAGCGTCGATCCATTCATCTGCCGCCGTGAAGTTATCTTTATATAATTGTAAAGTTGAGGCGGAGATTGATCCCTCGTAGCCGATACGTTTCCACTTCCGTTTTTTTGCCAGCTGAGGCAGGAATTCCCGGAGTTTTGTGAGTTTTTCTACTTTTACAAACTTCAGGTTTTTCTCTGCGGCTTCCAGATATCTGGAGTCGGTGTAAAACTCAGGTTTCCCTTGTGATATTATCAGCAGGGCGTTTGAGCACTCCATGCCGGTTAGATAGTATCTGTTGACCTCCGTGCTGATGATCAACGCATCCAGCTTCCCTTTACGTAGAGCCTTGGCTGCGAGAGTTGCGAGTCTGCCTGCGTATTCAGCTTTTCCGAAAGGTCTCACAGGGCCTGGGTCTGCACATATTTGGAGTGTCACTATAGTGTCCCGAATTTATGAAGGGTTGTTGATTTGAAGACCTTGCCGGCTGGAAGTATGACAGAAGGGAAGTTTCGATGGTTTATTGAGTCAGGATAGTGCTGAGTCTCGAGGCAGAACCCATCAAATTTACCGTAGGCTTTCCCTTTTTTTCCTCGGGGTTTCGGGCCGAGATAGTAGCCGGTGTAGAGCTGTATGCCGGGTTCGGTTGTGAAGACCTCCATGGTCCTGCCGCTGGATAGTTCCTCTACTCTGGCGGCAAGAACAAGACCAGGCCCCTTTCTGTCCAGGACAAAATTATGGTCGTATCCTGTTTTGAGCCGGTTGAACCTGGCTCCGATGGCGCATGGTTTCGTGAAGTCCAGCGGTGTGTTTTTTACAGGTTTGATCTCGCCTGTTGGAATTAACGTTGAGTCTGAAGGGGTATATCGGCTGGCGTTAAGCGTAAGTCTATGATCGAGTATCCTGCCTGCGGTACATCCTGCCAGGTTCCAATATGAGTGGTTAGTCAGATTTATGATTGTCTTCGCATTTGAGCGAGCGGTATAATCAATGCGCAGCTCGTTTTTGTCGGTAAGGGTATATGTAGTAGTTACGGTCAGTCTTCCCGGGTAGCCTTCCTCCATGTCAGGGCTTATATATTTGCAAATCACGCTGGCGCTTTTTGACCCTTTCTTAAGCGTAGATTTCCAAAGGGTCTTGTTAAATCCGGTTATACCGCCGTGCAGGTGATTGGGGCCGTTGTTGATGGCAAGCGAGTATGTTTTGCCATCAAGCTTAAACCTGCCTTTTGCTATCCTGTTGGCGCATCTTCCGACAGTGCATCCGGCATAGGGTGGATTGGTTTCATAATCTTTCAGCCGCTCGTAACCCAACGTGATATCGGCGAACTTACCATTAGTGGCAGGGGTTTCCATTGAAATAAGAGTTGCGCCAAAATCAGTTATTCTTGCTTTGAATCCATTACTATTGATTAGTGTATAAACATAAGCGGTCTTTCCGCTGGCTGTTGTTCCGAAGGTAGATCTTATAGCTTTCATCAGCACCTCTTTATTGTTTGCAGAGTGTCATTAGTCGTTAATAAGTGATAGCAAGTCTCATCGTGAAATAAGGTAATTGAATGTATCCATATACCCTGTATAAATCAATTGCGTTTATCCAAAAAATGTTTGCATAACGGGAATCTGACATGTAAAGTCATGCGCGTTGTTGAGGTTTTGATGAGAAAAACAGATTATTTGCAGTTTCTGTTGTGTTGTTTGCTGGTAGCAAGTCCGGCTCTGTCAGCATTTGCCGGGGACGCTGAAGAGAGTCAGGGGGATCCTGATCTTTCTGTGGAGGATATTATCACTGCCCGCATCAATAGGCCGGCGGCTGTAAAAAGTGAAGCTCCAGCATCTGTTTCCAGTGCCAAGTCAGTTGCGCCATCAAAGCCAGCCAAAACGAGGCAAACATCGACAATTCCCGAGACGAAAGAGTTTTTGAGCGCACTGGAGCAGAAGCAAGCCGAAGTCAATGAGGCCAATATGGAGATAGCCAGGCTCAAAGATGTTATAAAGAGAATGGTGCAGGCTAATCGTAATGAGCAGGCTAATATGCATTACAATATGGGATGCGTATACAAGGCTGGTCGGCTGTATAATAAAGCAGAGAGTGAGCTTCTATCTGCTCTGAAGTTGAATCCCGATGATCCTGCGGTTCATTATAATCTTGGCGTTCTCTATGATGATGATCTTAATGACAAGGGCAAGGCCAGAAAGCACTACAATGAATTCCTGAAACTTGCCCCTGATGATCCGGACGCTGCTAAAGTACAAGAGTGGCTTCTGGTCATCCCAGGCAAGTAGCGTCACTTCTTTTTGTCTGACTGAGTCATATTCTTCTCATTGCTTGTATATATTGACTTCTCTGCGCATTGCGGGCAGATGCCGTGACTGAATTCGACCAGACTGTGGTGATAAAGGTACTTATCCATTCCAGCCCAGGCGGCCTCGTCGATTTGAACCTTGTGGCAGGTTGAGCATATCTTTATCAAATCCCTGATTATCAGTTTTTCCTGCAGGTAGGTGTGTCCAACGGTTATTATAGCACATATCAGGGTGACTATGGTCAGAGAGAATGCCCTGAAAATGTTGGCGTTTTCCGGCTTAACATCGAAAAACAGTGACGCCAGGCTGGTTGCCTCATTAAGCCAGATCAGGCACAGCATAATAACGAAAACAGCAAGCTGCCAGAAAGCTACTCGTTCCAGATGGGCGATGATATTATTCCTGTCTGTATTTCTTCTTTTCACTCTTGCCTCCTTGTTCTTACGCGATGCGGCTTCACTTCATGTTTATGGCAGGTGAGAGCATTTTTGCCATGTTCAGAAGGTCTATGCTGTTGGTGTTGATGTTAAGGTTTAATCGCAATGTCGAGCCCGTTGACGATACGTTTAGATAATCGGTGATTTCGATCATGGGTCCTCCATTCTTCTGGGTCTGTGCGTTTAGTGCCATAGAGATCAGCGGGATTATGAGAGACTGGAGCAGTGTGGCTGTTTGCGAGGCTTCCGTTTCGGTCCCTAGATTGCCGTATATGCAGAGTTCAAGATTAGTTGAAGTCTGTACAGATAGTCCTAGGTTCTGCAGGTTCTGAAACGGTTTCATGAGTCCGGCGCCGAATCCCATGCCAGGGCCCTTCTGCGTGCTCTTTTGGGCTTCGGCAATTCGCTCCCGGATGTTCTTCCTTACTGATTCCGGTACTGCAATTACCAATTTTGTCTGCGCAGTTTTGGGCATGGCAGCTATTTCTGTCTTCAGGGCAGGGTCCAGCTGTTGCATGGTGCCTGAAACCCGCGCAAGTGTTTCATTGTGGGATGCTTCGTTCATGGAGAGGAAAAGCGTTTTCGTGTCACCTGCCAGTGACATGAAGATTGCGGAATTGGTACTGCTTTTCGCCGTGGCCTTGAGCGTCGGCATGCTGAGCATCGATATTTCCTCTATATTGGTGTAATCGGTTGCGTTGGGCTGTGTCGTGAGAGCTGTTTTTATCGTAGTCAGGGTAACCGGTTTCAAGAGCCGTATTCCTATGGACCCTCTTATTGATTCAAACCCGAGTGATGGGTTATTTGTCCTGCCGGCCATAATAAATGTATTGTCATCGCTTCGGAAGCATAAGGCCATAGTATCAATGTCCTCGATATTTATACCAGTATACTGGTTGATCATGCTCTGCAGGTCATTAAGATTGAGCTCACTTTTCCTGTCGGTGAGAAACCGGTTCCATGGCGTATTATGAGCGGCCTGGACGTCAATGACGCAATATAGATTTGCATTGCTCATGATGACAGCATTGATGTAATCGGGCTGTTTCGGCGAGTTATCGACTTTTTTACTGCATCCAGAGGCAAGTACTAATGCAATAGCGGGTATGTACAGGTGTTTAAACATTGTTTCATTCTCCTTTTTGCTGTTATCAATAGTATGCCGGCATGAGGCAAGCAAGATAATAATTATGAGGTATAGCTTGCAGGTTATTGTGTTAATTTGATATTTCTCTGCGAGTGGGTAATTTGACGGAAACATACGGGGGGCTGTCTATGGGGAATATCAACAGCAAATGTCCTAAATGCAGCTGCGATTACGAATTGGGGAAAGAACATATCGGTATGAAGATGAGGTGTGGCGTCTGCGACAAGGCGTTCATGATGCTCGATCTTACTGGTTTGACCGTGGAAATAGCAGAGAAGACGGCCCCGTCTACAGGCCGCAAGGTCATTCCGGCGAAAACAACATTAGCGGTCGCATCTGAAATAATAAGACCTGCCGAAGCTGAAGAGGAGCCTGAAGACAATAGGGTCTTGATTCTGTCAGGATTGATCTGTTTGGCTGTAATAGGGCTGTATCTGTTTCTGCCCATGTCTCCTTTTAACACGAAAAGCCCTAAGGCTTTAAAGAAAGCTGAAAAGGTCAAGATATTCAGGAACAATATGGGACAGCCTGATGTTGGAAGTTTTAAAGGCGCAGATTCTGGCAATAGCGTAATTTCGGTGAGCGGGCCAGATTCAGGGAAGTGATGCGTTCCTGTCTTCTCTCGGTGCTGGCATAGGTCCTGGCTAGATATTCAATATTTCCTGGATGTCAGACCAATCCATCTTCTGGATAATCTCTTCATCGCTGTCTATGGTTGCATCGATGACGGCTTTTTTGCGCTTCTGCATCTCCAGCACCTTTTCTTCAACCGTGCCTTTTGTTATGAGTTTTATGCTGTAGACTGTCCGCTTCTGGCCTATGCGGTAAGCTCTGTCTGTCGCCTGATCCTCAACTGCCGGATTCCACCATGGGTCGAAATGTATCACCATGTCGGCCCCTGTAAGGTTGAGGCCGGTTCCCCCGGCTTTCAGGCTGATGAGAAACAGTGGGATGTCGCGCTGGGTGTTGAATGTGTGGACGACCTTCATTCGCTCTTTGGTGGAGCCATCCAGATAGCAGTATGACAGGTTTCTTTTATCCAGCTCTGCCCTGATAATCGACAGCATTCCAACGAACTGGCTGAAAACAAGTATCCGGTGTCCGCTGTCTACGGCCTCATCGACTAACTCCAGAAACAGATCCATCTTTGCCGATGGAAACTCAGGCTTCAGATCGGGGAGTTTGAGCAGGTCCAGATGGCAGCATGTCTGTCTCAGTCGCATGAGTACCACCAGGATCTCCATCCTGCTTTTATTGAAGCCCTGTTTTGCGACCATGCTTTCAATCTTGCGCCTGCTTGATTCGATTAGCTGATTGTACACCAGTCTCTGATCGGCTGTCAGCGAGCATGTGGCTATCTTCTGGATCTTGGGCGGAAGTTCGCGGGCGACATCTACCTTCAGTCTGCGCAGCAGGAATGGATGCAGTTTGCGCTTCAGTTTGGTGTGGGCAGCGTCGGCTTCAAGGCCGCCTCTGGCGATGGGTGCCTCATACTTGGACTTGAACAGCTCGTGTGAACCGAGATAGCCGGGCATGAGGAAATCCATTATGGACCACAAGTCCAGGACGCTGTTTTCGATGGGGGTACCAGTGAGTACAAGTTTTGATGCTGATTTCAGCGTTTTTGCCGCTATGGCATTCTGCGTGGACTTATTCTTAATATGCTGGGCCTCATCAAGGAGCATCAACGAAAATTCAATTGTGGAAAGTTTGTCCAGGTCTCTGCGCAAGATGGCGTATGATGTCACAACAATATCGGACTCTTTTATCTGGTCGAACTTGCTGTGACGGTCGGCGCCGGAGAATACTAATGTATTCAATGATGGGGTGAACTTTGCCGACTCTTCCGCCCAGTTCTCCACAAGGCTGGTGGGGCATATAATCAGGCATGGTTTGCCTGCCAGCTTGCCGATGTTCTTGCAGTATTGCATCCAAACCAGCGCCTGGATCGTCTTGCCGAGTCCCATCTCGTCTGCGAGGATGCCGCAGAATCCGTTCTTGTTAAGGTGAGTAAGCCAGTTGATGCCATCCTTCTGGTATGGACGCAATATCGACTCCATATGGGGGTCGAGCTGAACGGGCTCCATCTTTGCGGTACCGTTCATCTGCGCGGCCTTGGTTCTCCATTGCTGGTTGTCTTCTATGTCTATGTTGTCAAGCGACTCCAGTGCAGATTTAACATACGGCGCATAGATGTTTGACATCCTGAAATGACCTGGTGTGTCGCTGTCCGTGGTGGAGCAGTCGTCAAAGATATCCTGTATGGAGTCTACCGCAGCAGAATCTATCAGATAAGTATTATCATTCTTTCTGATGTAATGCTCGCCCTTGCGTATCGCGGTCTGTATTTCTGACATCGACAGGCTTGCGCCCGTATCGTCTTCAAACTCGAAGCCAACATCGAACCAGTTGCCGCCTCCCTCATTGTCATTTATATGTATGACAGGAGTGGCTGATTTCATGGTATCGAAATACGCGCTGACTTTGCCCCGGATCTCGACCTTCCAGCCAAGCCGTCTCAAGGCGGGCAGGTAACTGCCCAGAAAATTCAACACCTCACGATTGCCTATTATGCTTGTTAGCTGATCGCCGTATTCGCCGGCGAATCCTGTTTTTGCCAGCATGGCCAGGGCTTTCTTCTCCGCCGGCTTGTTGCGGGTCATGTAATGCATCAGGTCGTTTGGGTCCGGGACACCGAAGAGTTCGTTGGAATCCGGCTTGCAGACGACCAGCTCTATACCGTTGTAGCGTGCGAATAATGTTGCCGCCAGCGACGCTGGACTGCCCTGGATTACCATGCTGAACTGCGGCTGCATGGGGTCAAACGTGAATAGGTCGGGGGTGATGTCTGAATCGACCCGCAGTATCTTGCTGAGGTTCTCCATCTCGGCGTGTATGAACCGCGGCACGTCATGTCGGGATATGATGATGGGCTTCTCATATATGGCATGATAAGGCAGTGGCAGGATGTTTTCCAGCGGCCAGAGGTTTCCTGCTCCATATATCCATCCGCCTTTTCCAGCGATCATATAGAAAGGGAATTTTCCCGTAGTCATGAAGGGGAGTTCTGTATGCGCTATGAGAATCAGCTCTCCAGTCTCGCGATCGAGGTCAAGGTTAAGCAGGGTCTTCATCTTGGCCTCGTTCGCAGTTATCGGCTGATTCGACTGCCACTCAATTGTTTTTCCGTGGCAGAGGTTGATGATGTTCAGAAAATCAGTCTTGTTGGCGGTGATCCTGGCTTTTGCCGGCCCCTGTGATATATCATCAATTACATAGAGCAGGGACTCATCCTGCTTTGAAAATATGAATGATACGTCCTTTGCCAGCTGGTCCAATGGGCAGGACTTCTCGTTTACTATGGCGGTACAGGTGACATTTACTGCATTATGCATGAACTGGTCCTGCCAGTTCTCGTCCAGTGATATACGAAGCGATGCATGCAGTGCGCCCGGGGTGCCGAAGCTGACGCGTTTGATGTAATCTGCCTCATTGATCTGCTGCAGTCGTGAAGCTCTTCTCTGCTCTTCCTGGTATTTGGTTTCGCGCAGCGGGTCAGTGTTGCGCTTGACGATTGCAAGGGCAAGCGCTATGACATGTGAGCAGATGAGGCCGCGCTCTTTGTTGGTATAGCATGGGCAGAGGCTTTCCACGGTCCCATCGTTGATTACCTTCATGGCGGTGGCAAGCGGCTTGTTGTTGACCACTACCATGCCTGTTATCATCGGCGGCTCGTACTTAGCTTCCAAAACCAGACCCCTGGAAATCAGATTCTCAGCGTCCTTAAGCACCTGTATTCCAGCCCAATCAATCAGCTTCTTCTGTGTTATTACAGTCGCAATCATAATTTACTGTGTACCTGGACACCCCATTTGGATGCCAATTAAAATGATTAATAGTAGCCATCCGAAGAGACTGTTTCAATAGAAAACTCGAAAAAAGTGCTGTAAATCCTCCAGCAGTGCCTGAGTGCGATGTGGAGGAAGTAAGCGATTTGGAGTTAAATAGAAGTTCCAGTTAATCTTGATATGTTCTCTTATGTTGGTTATATGTAGCCACATGATTTATCCGTATAAAGATGATTATAAGAATCTGGCGGCAGAATATGACATTGTGCCGGTCTACAGGGAGTTTCTTGCAGACATGGAGACGCCTGTTTCGGTCCTTAAGCGGTTCAGTCAGAAAAGTAATGTTTTCCTTCTTGAGTCGATGGAGGGTGGAGAGAAATGGGGTCGCTATTCTTTCCTGGGTGTCGACCCTGAAATGCTTTTCGAAGTTGATCATTCTGCCGGACGGACTGGCGGATTGGAGCAGTTAAGATCGGTTTACAAGGGTCTTAAAGTGGCTATGTTGCCTGGTCTCCCGCGATTCTTTGGCGGCGCGGTCGGCTATATCGGATACGAGGCAATGTCAGAATTTGAGAAAATGCCGCAGCCTAAGAAGAACAAGACACAATGTCGCAGTAGATTTCTGAAGGCTGATAAGCTTATTGTCTTCGACAACGTCCGCCATACAATAAAGATCGTCATATGCACCAGACCTTCCTCCTCGCAGGATGCTGGTGCCCTTTATGATGCGGCTGTCAGCCAGATCGAGGCCATTGCGCAAGAAATGCATCAGCCGGTTTCCAGCGTTTCATCTGTTTCCCAGGACAAAATAGATTTCACAAGTAATATGACCAGACCTGACTTTGTGAAAATGATTGAAAAAGCGAAGAAGTATATTTATGACGGTGATATCATTCAGGCGGTGCTCAGTCAGAGGTTTTCAGTCAAGGCGGACATCGATTCTGTCGAGCTTTACAGAGCACTTAGGCTTCTAAATCCTTCTCCGTACACGTTCTATATGAAGATAGGTGAGGAGGCGCTGGTCGGTTCTTCCCCGGAGGTGATGGTCCGTCTTACCGGAAATAAGGTCGAGTTGAGGCCTATCGCCGGGACGCGGCGCAGGGGTGCGACGGAGCAGGAGGACGGCACGCTTGCCGATGAATTGCTTGTGGATGAGAAGGAAAAAGCAGAGCACGTTATGCTTGTGGATCTTGGACGTAACGACATTGGCAGAATTGCAGAATCAGGGAGCGTCCAGGTAACGGATTACATGGTGATCGAACGCTACAGCCATGTGATGCATATGGTTTCGCACGTGCAGGGAATCCTGAAAAATGAATATGACGCCTATGATGTCATCAAGGCGACTTTCCCGGCGGGTACTTTGTCGGGCGCTCCGAAAATCCGCGCCATGCAGATCATTCATGAGCTCGAGCCTGATCCGCGCGGAGTCTATGGCGGGGCCGTCGGCTATATAAGTTATGGCGGTAATATGGATCTGGCTATAACCATCAGGACTCTTGAAGTGCGTGAAGGCGAGATATCTGTTCAGGCGGGAGCTGGGGTGGTATTTGATTCGGTGCCGGAAAAGGAATATGAAGAAACGTGCCAGAAAGCCCGGGGTATGAAGAAAGCCGTGGAAATGGCAGCATCGGGATTGGAAATCAAGGATTATTAACCGATGTTCCGGATTCGTCCGATCCGTCGAATGGTGGAGAAAATATGATTGTTCTTATAGATAATTACGATTCGTTCACATACAACCTTGTTCAGACGATGGCCAGTCAGGGGGCTGATATCCTGGTCTTCAGAAACGATGAGACCACTGTTGACCAGGTGGTTGCAATGAAGCCCGAGGGTATAGTCATTTCTCCCGGGCCCTGCACGCCCAAAGAGGCTGGTATCTCAGTTGAGCTTATCAAAAAGATGAGCGGGGCAGTGCCGCTTCTTGGTGTATGTCTTGGTCATCAGTCGCTGGGCGTCGCCTATGGTGCCACTGTTTCTAATGCAAAACGTATAATGCACGGCAAGGTTTCACTAGTCGAGCACGACAAGTCTGATCTTTATCGCGGAGTCAAATCGCCATTTCAGGCCGGCCGTTATCATTCCTTGGCCGTCGTCGAGGGGACTTTGCCTAAAGAACTTGTGGTTGATGCCAGAAGCGAGGATGGCGAGATAATGGGCATGCATCACGTGTCTTATAAGACTTACGGAGTACAGTTCCATCCGGAATCTGTGTTGACCCCGTCCGGGAAGCGGCTCTTGAGGAATTTTATACAGATAGTCGATGAAGCTGCCGGAAGGAAGCCGGCGTAATGAAGCAATATCTTCAGAAGCTGCTGGACGAAAAGGATCTTTCTCAGGCCGAGTCGCAAGCCGTGTTCGATTCGATCATGTCCGGAGAGGCTACACCTGCCCAGATAGCGGCGTTTATCATTGCGCTACGCATGAAAGGTGAGACTGCAGAAGAGATAGCCGGCGGAGCATGCTCCATGAGGCGGCACGCAGTATTCGTGGATGCGCATGGACTTAATGTGATCGATACTTGTGGAACGGGTGGCGATTCCTCCGGAACTTTCAATGTCTCAACAACATCGGCATTTGTGGTTGCTGGTGCAGGCATACCAGTTGCCAAGCACGGTAATAGGGCTATAAGCAGTAAATGCGGATCAGCCGACCTGCTTGCGCAGTTGGGAGTGAACATCGAAGCTCTGCCCGAGGTAATGGAGGAGTGTATCAGGGAGGCAGGTTTCGGTTTTCTTTTTGCGCCGAAATTGCATCCTGCAATGAAGCATGCTATGGGGCCGCGTAAAGAGCTGGGGGTGCGGACTATTTTCAATATGCTTGGCCCATTGACTAATCCCTCCGGTGCAAAGGCGCAGATCATCGGGGTTTTTGCACCGGAACTCACGGAAACATTTGCGAAGGTCCTTAAGCTTCTGGGCAGTCGCCATGCGTTCATTGTCCATGGCAAGGACGGTATGGATGAGATCACCACTACGACTGCGACACGGGTCAGCGAGCTTAAGGATGGAGCTATAAAGACGTACGAATTCGATCCTCTGCCTTTTATCGGGGAGTTTGCCGATCTTGAGCAGATAAAGGGCGGCGATGCTGCTATGAATGCCGATATTACCCGAAAAATTCTTGCCGGCGAGAAGTCGCCCTGCCGTGATATAGTATGCCTGAATGCCGCCGCAGCGATTATTGCCGGCGGTAAGGCAAAGGACATGGCCGAGGGATGGAAGCTGGCTCAACAATCGATTGATGCCGGAAACGCCAGGACAGTTCTGAGTCGATTAGTCGAAATATCAAATTCATGATAAGCAATAGATCATGTTATGCGAATTAGTTCGATTTAATGACAGTACACGGGTCGGGAATTACAAGAAATATCATATCTTTATAATTCATTAAAAAGAAAATAAGGATTGCTCTGGTATCTGTCTTGTAGCAGTATTTCATCAATAAGGACGATAGATTATGCTTGATAAGATAATAGCTAAAAGAAGGCAATATATAGAAAAGGAGAAAGCGGCCATCACCATGGAAGAGCTGCTTATGCTGGCTGCATGTGCGCCTGCCAGGCGTCGTCTATCTGCTCAAATGAAGAGGGGTTGTAAGCCTGTAATCATAGCCGAAGTCAAGAAGGCCAGTCCATCTGCCGGCCTCATAAGAGACAAATATGATCCTGTAGAGATTGCACAGGCATATGAGAAGGCGGGAGCGTCTGCAGTGTCGGTGCTCACAGAACCTCATTTCTTTCTCGGAGAGATGGATGATCTTACACGTGTAAAACAACAGGTCCATATACCTGTGCTGCGCAAAGATTTTATTGTCGACGAATACCAGATAGCCGAGTCAGCCGCCTATGGCGCAGATATTATTCTGCTCATAGTGGCGGCATTGGGTGATAAGCAGCTGAAGGATTATGCAAAAATGGCCGCAGGGCTTGGGCTGGAAGTGCTGGTCGAAGCGCATACTGAGCACGAACTCGAGAAGGCGCTTGAGGTGGACGATGCGCTGATAGGTATCAATAGCCGAGATCTCAAGACTTTGAAGACCGATCTGGCCGTGCCGTTCAGGCTGGCTTCATTTATTCCCCAGAATCGTATTTCAATTGCCGAAAGCGGTATTAAGACCCCTGATGATGTGAGGACTTTGTTTGCCTCAGGTTATAAAGGGTTTCTGGTCGGAGAATCGCTGTTGAAAAAACAGGATTCCGAAGTCCTACTCACAAGCTTTATCAATATCTAGCATGCCTATCGAGGTCAAGATCTGCGGGATGACAAATTCCGATGACGTGAAATACGCTTTGGAATATGGTGCAGATTACTGTGGATTTGTACTGTACAGGAAATCGGCGCGCGGGATAAATGCTACCAGGCTGGAGAAGATAATCAGCGAAATCAATGTGCCGTTCAAGGCCGTAGCCGTGTTTGTTGATGAGGATCGGGATGTCATCCAGAAAATATCGGAGGAAGCTGGTTTGTATGCGGTTCAACTGCACGGCTGTGAACTCCCGGTCAATTATGTTGATTTCCCGGTGCCGATATGGAGGGCAATAAGAAGTATGGAAGGCGAATACCAGCCTGAGCCAAGCCTATGGAAACCGGAAAGATATCTTGTTGATTCTACTGCTCCTGGCGTCATGGGCGGAAGCGGTGTTGCGGCGGATTGGAAGATGGCCGCTGACTTTGCCGCAAAGAGGCGCGTAATGCTGGCGGGTGGACTGACGCCGGAAAACGTTGTGGCGGCGATAAAACAAGTGCGCCCGGTCGGAGTAGATGTGGCAAGCGGGGTCGAAAGCAAACCTGGTCTAAAGGACAGGGCGGTCATGAAGCGGTTTATAGAAAATGTAAAAGCGGTAAGGATGTGAGACGGATTTGCTGGAATTTTGATATATCTGAAAGGTAGTACGAGCTCTCTGGGTTAGCTGTATTGTTTCATAGGCAATGCCCGCGATGGACACCCCAAGCGGCAATACAGGTTTGTGAATCTTGATATCTTGAAAGCCCCGATAATTATCATTGAGAAACAAAAGTCATATGTATATATTTTTTATTCGCGTGCTTTATGAAATCTAAACAAACAATTAGCAGTCATTTTGGTGTCTATGGCGGGCAGTATGTTGCCGAAACGCTTATGCCTATCTTGTCGGAGATCGATAAGGAATATTGCAGGGCCAAGGCAGATCCGGCATTTCGCCGTGAGTTCGCCCGTTTGATGAAGGACTACGTTGGCCGACCTTCGCCTGTATTCCTTGCAGAAAGGATCAGTTCTGAATGCGGCGGCGCCAAGATCTATCTCAAGCGGGAGGACCTGAACCATACCGGTGCGCACAAGATCAATAATACAATAGGACAAGGTTTGCTGGCGAAGCGTATGGGCAAAAAGCGCTTGATGGCCGAGACCGGTGCCGGACAGCATGGTGTGGCAACAGCTACAGCGGCTGCGTTGTTCGGGATGGAATGCGTGGTCTACATGGGCGAGGAGGATATGCGCCGGCAGGAGCCTAATGTGAAACGCATGAAGATGCTTGGCGCGGAACTAGTCCCGGTAAAATCAGGGACAAAAACGCTGAAGGATGCCATGAGCGAGGCCTTGCGGGCATGGGTCGGCGAGGTGGAGTCTACTTTTTACGTCATAGGTACGGTGGCAGGTCCTCATCCGTACCCGGCAATGGTTCGAGATTTCCAGAGCGTCATAGGTGTTGAGGCTAAGAAACAGATGCTCGAGAAAGAAGGGCGCTTGCCTGATCTGGTCATTGCCTGCGTTGGTGGCGGTAGTAATGCGGCAGGTATTTTCGCACCGTTTGCACAGGAAAAGAAAGTCAAGTTGATCGGTGTCGAAGCCGCGGGTGAGGGGATAGATACCGGTAAGCATTCGGCCAGTATCGTGGCCGGTAAGGTCGGGATATTGCATGGCACCAAGACCTATATTCTGCAGGATAAATATGGCCAGATCCTGAATACACACTCCATCAGCGCCGGACTTGATTATCCCGGCGTTGGGCCGGAGCATTCTTGTTGGGCTGATAGCGGACGGGTAGAGTATGTGGCGGTCACAGACAAAGAAGCATTGAGCGCATTCAAAGCTCTCACCAGATTTGAAGGCATCATCCCTGCCTTGGAATCGTCACACGCCCTGGCTGAAGCTATGAAGCGGGCAAAGAAGGCTAGTAAGAAATCAATAATTCTCGTTAATCTTTCAGGCCGTGGGGACAAGGACATTGATACGGTGTTGTCATTATGAACAGGATAGACTCTAAATTCTCTGATCTTAAAAAGGCAGGACGCAAAGCTCTTGTCGGTTATCTTACGGCCGGTGATCCTGATATACATGGATCTGAAAAGGACATAAGACAGGCGCTGGATCACGGCGTCGATATACTTGAGATAGGGGTACCGTTCTCTGATCCTACGGCTGACGGTCCAGTGATACAGGCCGCCTCTCAACGGGCGCTCGCCCACGGGATGAACGTCGGTAAGGCACTTGATCTTGTCAGGATCATCCGCAAAGATTACGACCAGCCGATAATCCTGTTCGGCTACATAAATCCATTCTTCAGGTACGGGTATGCTGAGCTTTGTAATGATGCCAGAATGGCGGGTGTGGACGGCTTTCTTGTGGTTGACCTGTCGCACGAGGAGTCGGCTGAGCTGGAGCCTCATTTAGAGAAGAACGGTTTGTATCTCATCAGGCTGGTTGCTCCTACGACTCCAATAGAGCGAATGAAGGTGATTCTCAAGAACGCAAAAGGATTTGTTTATTATATCATGGTTACCGGTGTGACTGGTGAGCGGTCAAAGGTTGCGTCTAATATCCATGCCAGAATTGCTGATATAAGGAAGAGCACAAAAGTACCTGTCGCGGCCGGGTTCGGGGTTGGCTCGTGCGATCAGGCAAGGAAGGTTGCCGCTGTTGCTGATGCCGTGGTTGTGGGAAGTGCATTGGTGTCGGCTGCGCGTGAAAGAAAGCTTTCTAAACTGGTCAGGGAAATAAGGTCTGGTATTGATTCGGTCAAAGAATGACGGCATCTCATCACAGGCGTACTTTTAAAATGAATCTTTATGTGCCTTACGCACATATCGACAAGATGGGGTTCGTTTATTACGCCAATTATCTGGTCTATTTTGAGATGGCTCGTGCCGATATGATGAGGCAGGTCGGCACGCCCTATGGCGAGCTGGAGAAGAAGGGCGTAATGCTTCCTGTTATCGAGGCTCATTGTGTTTACAAAAAACCAGCGCATTATGATGACCATCTTGAGGTCAATACGGTTGTCACCGATATCAAGGGCGTCAGGATCAGGATGGAATATGTCATCAAGCGGGGTGATGATACACTTGTCACCGGATATACTGAACATGTCTGCCTTTCACCGGAAGGCAAGGTGCTGAAGCCGGTGCCTGAGATCCGTCAGCTCACCGAAGGCTGAGTTGATGGCCACTTCTT
>CAMCYG010000063.1 GCA_945883775.1 Victivallis vadensis | reverse complement strand
GAACGGTCTGCTGGCGCCTTGCTCAGTGGTGTAAAATATTCATTTTGCTTTTTGATGGCATCCATCATTTCAGCATGTCTTTGTTTAGACTCTTGTCGCAATTCTTTTGCTAAGCGTAACTGCTCTAGTTGCACTTCCGGTGCTCTGTTCTTATTTGCCTCCGTCAGTTTAGCCTCATAATCATTAAACAGTTCATCATTGAGGGCAGCTATTTCTTTCTCCAATCGCGCCTGATCTTTCATCCTGCGCCCTTCCGCGCGAGAGTCGATATATGCAAGATGTCCGATTGCTTTGTTTAATTCTACTTCTGCGAGAGAAAGAAATGGTAACAGTTTATCTGCCGGAACATTATTCTGTGTGCTAATTAAATCTTTAACCACATCAATTCTTGCCATCCCCATCTCGAGATAAGTTACAGCAGTTTCTCCTTCCAGCATCTTTTTCCCTGTTACTAAATCATCTGCCATAGAATCAAGCTCCTCTCGATGTTTAACTGTGTGATTCTTAAGTTCTTCATTCGTCATTGTCTCAAGTCTCTCGCGCCTGCTAATTGGAACTGTAGTTTTCTTTTTCATATTGCCCCTTGTGTTATCCGATTTCCGGTATTTGGTTTAATGCATGTTTGAGCGTCTTGGCCTCGATGTGCGTATATACTCTGGATATTGCCGCCGATTCATGTCCGATTATTTCCCGTGCGACCACATCAGAAACACCCGCATTCTTAAGTAGTGATGTCGCCGTATGCCTCAAGCAGTGGAACGATAGACCGGGGTCTTCTCGCTTGGTGTTTCGACCCTTGCCCGTTTTGGTGTGCGCCTTGGTTTCTACAAGTCCGACGCTGGCCAGTATGTTTCTGAATTGTCCGCTGAGTGTCGCGCTATCCCATCCATGAAGTGAAGGAAATAGTGGTTGTGCTGGATCATCACTCGAAGCAATGCCATCCAGATATTTCCTCAATGGCGACGCAATCGGCAGATTTATTTGCCTATGCGTCTTTCTGGCGACGAACGATATTTCATCCTGCACAAGGTCTATGTTCTGCCATGTTAGCCGCTGAATGTCTCCTAGTCTCTGGCCGGTGTAAATTCCGAATAGTATCATCCCGCGCCACTCCTGAGAGGCGACTAACAGAATCTTGTTGAGTTCTGGTAACGTAAACGCTCGACGCTGGCCTCCTCTGTTTGATTCAACGAAGTCAACCTTCTGAAATACGTTCTCCGTTGCCACTCCTAACCGGATAGCTTTTGTCCACGCTCCCCGCAGCACCTTCAAGTGTTTATTGACCGATGAACCGGAAAGTCGCTTTGACAGAGCAGTCCTATATGATTCCACTTCATGCGCCTGTAGTGCGTCAACCGGCTGTTTGACCTTGTCTCCCAGATGCTCAGAAAAGGATTTCACCACATTGTTGTACTCGATCATAGAAGAGTCAGCTACTTCGAGTTTCTTGGCCGCCAGCCATGAAGTCAGATACTGCTCGACGGTGTTGGATGGCAGGGAAGCATCGTTTGCAATCGCGAATATATCAGCAATCGTTTCGCGTGCGCGTTTTTCAGTGAGTCGCTTCTGTTTTCCGATCCGGGCGGCATCATCGTATTTGAGCGCGATTCTGAGCGCATTTCGCTTATTGCTTGTGCCTGTGGAGCGTTGTGCGCGCCTACCATCTGGCAGGTAAAAAGCTGCAAACCAGTTCACTGTTCCTTCACGCCGATGTATTGTTGCCATAACCACCTCCCTGATTTAATGTATGGTGATAACGGTAACTGATAACGTGCGCCAGTGTCAAGCGTGTTCTGATACGTTGATAACATTAGGGAATATGCATATTGTTAGGGTTCTGGCGAAGTGTGGGTTCGACTCCCTCTCCAGGCACCACGTATAGTACCGTGTAAACCGTGGCATTTGCCTTACAAACCTAAATTTGGCAATTCAGATAACGACGGAATACGCAAAAATAATCAATAATAGGCACATAGAGAAAGTTCTCACAATTCCGCAGGGTTACGCCGTCAGATCAAGAAAACAGTCGGAGGACTGGCAAAGAAATCTTTGTGCGGAAGGCCCTCCCTACTATCAGCAGAAAGCGGGAATACCCAGCCAGTTCAAAATATCCATAGGCAGCGACAACTGATCAATGTGCGGTCAACGCTGGCTCGAGATGCTCAAATATGTCGTCTATCTCGTGCTTCTGGGTCACTAATAGATTACATGACGATGACTTATCAGGATTAAGGCATACGCAGTCGGGCTCTATGATGTCCTCGCCACTCTCATTGTAAACAGCAAGTTCGCCTCCACCCCATGTGAGAGGATAAAGACGACAGACCGACGGGAGTACCCTGCGACTGACATCAGCAGTCATAACCAGCTTATACAAAATACAGCCCTTGCCTTCAGGCGTATGAAAGACACAGTAACCGGAGGGGCCGACTTTGCTCCTTATAGAATCTCCACCAAGATAATCAACCTCGCCGCTCCACTCATTCTCAAAACAATGTTCAACGGTCAATCCAGTAAGTGATTCGACCTGTTCGCGGTGCTTGAAGACCAGCTCAAAGGCCGCACGATCAAAATCCGCACCATACTTGCAACAGGCATCACTGCAGTTTGAACCGATACATCCGCCCACCCCAAATCCCTTCTGTGAGCGGCATTTTCCTGATATTGAAGATATTCTTATCTTTGTCATAGGTATAGTAAATCATAGATACTTGGATGGAGGCGTGAACCGGAATTGAACCGGTGTACGAGCTTTTGCAGAGCTCTGCCTAACCACTCGGCCATCACGCCACAATCACTTGCTACATTGACAGAAATTAACACCCAAAGCATACAGCTTTTGGCCTCGACTCCGTAGGAGCCTATGGCTCCGAGGACAGAGCTCTGATTAACCAATCAGCCATCACGCCTTCAGATCAATCTACTGAATGTTATTGCTTAGGAGTCTGCTTCTTGACCTTCGCCGCAAGCTTAAGCGTCTCTTTTTTACGCTTCACCCGGCGCAGTCTGCGCATTCTCTTAAGTCTTCTTCTTAATTGTTGTCCCATAAGGTGCGTATAGGTATCAACATACGCTCTTCTTGTCAATGAAGTAAAAATTAATTACAAACTAATATCAGTTGATCGGCTTCTATTTCTGATGATTATGGAAGCTATGAATAGAACCGCAAGTAACAATACAGGAAACAGTGCATTCCCCTGTTCTACACGTATATACGCATACGGCAGGTTGGTGAGTAATTCTGAAAGTTTTACCATTATCCAGAGTATCGCCACGCTGGCCGTATTGAATATTTCAGCAATTACGGTGATGAACGGGCCGAATATCAGACTCAGACAGCCGCAGAGGATGACCAAGAACGAGAGCGGGACAACCGCGAGATTAGCCAGGAGCGATACCGGGCTGAAAATGCCAAAATAGTATATGGTTAGAGGGGTGGATACCAGCCACGCGGCAAATGAAACGCCAACCAGTTTCAGAAAGGCTGTCAGGATCGACCTGAATATCTCCTCGCGTCCAGACTCACTATGCTGTATCGCCAATGGATCTTTTTTAACATAGTTCTCTATCAAGCGGTCGAACATCGGATAAACTATGATCAGACCTGCCACCACCCCATATGATAATGCACAGCCGATATCAAACACCTGCCGTGGATCGAACAGGAGGATCAGTACAGCAGAGAAGGCAAGTGCGCTCAGTACATCAGGCTTTCTCCCCAGCAATGGGGCTAGGCCAACGACCACGGCCATCACACAAGCCCGCACTGCGCTGGGCTGCATTCCAGTCGCTGCTGTATATGCGATGAGAAGTGGGCCCATGACCAGTATCCAGTGTTTTTTTCTAACGCCCAGCATATTGATGACTCCGATGACAAGTCCGGCAAATACCACAATATGAGATCCCGATATTGCAAATACATGGAATGTGCCAGAGAGGACAAAGGTCTGTTTCACATCTCGCGGCATTGTTGATCTGTAACCTAGGACGATTGCCTGCAAAAGTCCGGACTCAACAGGGAAATCAGGTATTCCTGCCTTAAGATAATGACGACACACTTCCCTGCTTTTATAGCACATCTGCAGCAAAGGTGAACCTTCGTCGGATGATATGCACAGCGACCGCTTCATATCCACATCAAGGTAGAAGCCATTCCTGTTTGGACTATTCCCATATTTATCTTTCATGACTTTTCCTTGAAATTGCCATTTCTCTCCATATGCCGGCATTTTGGAATATGGAGAGCCATGCCATCGTACATCTATGACACCGTTTACTTTGCTGACGATTGGCCGTTCTTCTGGTAATGCAGGATTTGCCAGAGAAATAACCGATCTATCATACGGCATAAGCTTTGGATCAGATGACAAAATCTGCTGTACGTTATATTTGAACTGTCGAGAGACATATCGGCGGCTTTTTGTTGGCCACTGATCAGGATCGGTTGTTACATCGCCAATTAGCATGACCTCATCATCGGGCTTGAACTTGGAACTGAATCCAATTCGCTCATCGAGACAGAGCGCAGAATAAGTCATCGCCGCCATCAGGATCAGGGCACAAAGCGATGCATGCAGGACAATTGCTGATTTGCGCCATAAGGCCAACACGGCCGTCAGGAAGAATATGATAGACGCCTCTATAATAACAATCGGCTCTGTACAAGCGCTAAACCCTGCAATAATCCCCATAATGAAGAATATCGAAGGAAGAATGACGGGGCGCTGAATAAACAGTTTGTCGGAATATTGCATCGTTGAATCATAATGTAAACCAGATCGTATTAATTGGATATAGGGCTTTTACTTACAATAAAACACCGATAAATCAGGCGTTTTATGTCATTTTGAAATGACTGAACCGCTCCAGCCGAGTTTCTGGCGAAGCACACTGAAATAGCTGTAGCCAGGCAGATGGATGAAGCGAACGCTTTTTTTACTACGTGTCACATTGACCGTATCACCCGGCGCAAGATTCTGGCTGACCTGTCCATCAACGGAAAGGAGAGTTTCTCCATGGGCACTTGAAACCTTTACACAAATTTCGTTGTTATCGGGAACGACCAGCGGACGTGAACTCAATGTGTGCGGACAAATCAGATTGATGACGAATACATCTGCGTCCGGCACAAGTATCGGGCCACCAGCCGATAATGAATGTCCGGTGCTTCCAGTTGGGGTGCAAACAATCAAGCCGTCGCAGATATATGATGTGCCCAAGTCATTATCAATAGAAACATTCAGAGTGACCACCCTTACACTTGAACCTCTAGTTATGACAATGTCATTTAGAGCCCTGAACACCGAAGTCTTTCCGGATGCAGAGACCACTCGACAGGAGGCGACAGCCCTTAAATCAGTAGAATAATTGCCTTTAACAAGGCACTTTATTGCAAACTCAAGCTCATTCTCTGCGATGCTTGTGAGGAAGCCAAGCCTGCCGGTATTAACGCCTATAATAGGCTTGTCGATCAATCCAAGCTCACGCGCGGCCATGAGCATGGTTCCATCACCACCAAGCACCATAAGTGCATCTATAGAGGAGAAAAATGCTTTATTACTTTGGCATATGCAATTGGGGAGCAATGATGCTGAACTCTTGTCCGTAAACAGGGCGAGTCCATGTTTGATTGCAAGTGAGGCTAATTCCTTTAAAACAGCTGGGGCACGCTCCCTGCGGAGATTGACGATTACGCCCAATTTCCGGATTTTACAGCTATTGAGTGTCTTCACCATTTTGGGTTGCTCTTTATCTGCGGCTAACCCAGAAGGTTAACCATAACGTTTAAACAAGTTACTTGCAGTGTCTCAAAGGTTGCCGTTCCATTCAAGACTCATTAATCGCGCTGAAAGTGGGCTAGAAACTCGACATTACCTGCAGGGCCGGTTATAGGAGATTCGCAGACTCCATGATAATGAAGGTTCATCTCCTTCACAGCAAATGTTGTTATTTTATCCACAACTTGCTGGTGAACCTTTGAATCCCGCACTACACCACCCTTCTCGACATTCTGACGCTCTGCCTCAAATTGCGGCTTTATCAGCACCAAGAATACTCCACCTTGGTTCATTATAGACACTGCAGCCGGCATTATCATTGTCAGCGATATAAATGACACATCAATAGTTGCCAGATCCACCTTTTCAGGTATTATATCGCCCGTCATAGTACGCGCATTGAAATCATCAATAATATGGACGCGTGAATCGTTGGTCAATTTCCAGTGTAGCTGGCCCTTCCCAACATCAAACGAATAAACTTTCTTTGCGCCATTCTGCAATAGACAGTCTGTAAATCCCCCAGTCGATGCTCCTATATCGGCACACACTCTGCCATTCACATCGACATGAAAATTCTTTAATGCAGCTTCGAGTTTGAATCCGCCACGGCTGACGTATTTAGGCGGGGTTTCAAGTTCGATATGCGAATCAGAATCAACGGTTAGCCCTGCCTTGGAGAAAACATGACCGTTTATCTTTACCTTCCCAGCCATTATAAGTCGCTTTGCAAGGTCCTGGCTTTCTGCCAGGCCTTTGCTGACCATTAGAAGATCGACTCTTTCCTTCGTCATAAAGCCCTTATGAGATTCGAGAGGCAATGGCTTCGGTGATATCTATAGCGGTGATATTATATCGTTTCAAGAGTGCATCGCGATGACCATGAACCACAAATGTGTTTGGCCAACCAAATTTAAGCACCTGCGAGGACGATACTCTTGACACAATATCCTGCACGGCACAACCAAACCCACCAGAAATCACACCATTCTCAATTGTGCATATCAGCTGTTTCTGTCCGATCTGTTCCAGAAGCAACTTTTCGTCTATCGGACGTATGAACCTCGGATTGACAACTCCTGCAGAGATGCCTCTTTTAGACAGAAGATCAGAAGCCGCTAATGCAATTGGGATCATATCACCCAGCGCCCAGATCTGTGCTTGTGTGCCTGGCCTTACAATTACAGCCTTTCCCAACTCAATATCACTGACTAAATCAGATTTTGATTCAGAGCCGGCATCACCTCTCGGGTATCGTATAATAACGGGACATTCAAACCTAAACGCTGCACTAAGCATGTCGTACAACTCTCGCCCATTAGACGGCTGCATGAAAACAAGATTAGGAACACAGCTCAAAAGCGGAATATCGAAAACTCCATGATGAGTCGGCCCATCGTCCCCAACGATACCTGCTCTGTCCAGGCAGATGACAACAGGAAGATTCTGCAAGCATACATCGTGAATAATACAATCGACCGCTCTCTGGGCAAAAGTCGAATATACCGCAAAGACCGGCTTCATGCCGCTAGCGGCCAGACCTGCGGCAAATACGACAGCGTGCTCTTCTGATATACCCACATCATGGAAACGTTCAGGGTATTTCTTCGCAAATCCGGAAAGACCTGTCCCTGAACACATTGCCGCTGTAATAGCGACAATCCGATCATCTTTCTCTGACAACTCCTGCAGTGTCTTGCCGAGAACCGCGGAATAGCTGATGTTTTGCGTTGAGGCCAAAGGCTCTCCTGAATCGACGTCAAAGCCCAGGGTGCCATGCCATTTTTCCGGGGCTTCCTCGGCAAACGAGTACCCTCGGCCCTTTTGCGTGACAACGTGCAGTAGGATTGGCCTATCTGAATCTCTAGCGATAGAAAGTGCCTTCATTAACACAGGAAGATTATGGCCATCCACTGGCCCTATATATCTGAGCCCGAATTCTTCGAAAATAGCGCTCTTTAGAAACATGCTCTTGATCGCTTCCTCGATTTTGTAATAAGTATTGCGGAAGAAACCCAGCTTCATTTTTTGTGCAAAGCTTTCAACAGCGTGCTTCCACCTATTGTATTCCGGATTTGCAAGCAGTTCGCCCAGATGTCTGGCTACAGATCCGACATTTGCACCGATTGACATTTTGTTATCGTTCAGGATGACGATAAGCCGCTTAGTGGTGCTTGAAATGTTATTGAATGCCTCTAGCGATATACCACAACCCGCGGAGGCATCTCCTACGACTGCAACGACATTCTCTCCTGTCGCCAATCTGTCTCTTGCCGCACATAGACCAAGCGCCGCAGAGATTGCCGTTCCTGAGTGTCCAGCACCAAAGCAATCATACTCACTCTCGTCGCGCTTGGTAAACCCGGAGAGTCCTTCCATCTGGCGCAACGTGTGGAATCTGGCTTTCCTTCCCGTTAATATCTTATATGCATAAGCCTGATGGCTGACGTCCCACACAATCTTGTCGGTTGGGAGATTGAAGACCTTGAGTAAAGCGATTGTCAGTTCGACAACACCTAAATTAGCGGCAAGATGACCGCCAGTCTTACTGACGGAATCTATTATAAAACGACGCACATCTTCAGACAGGGCAATTAAATCATCATTGCCAAGTATTTTAAGGTCTGAAGGCAGATTGACCTTATCTAACAATGGATAAGAATCACTCATAATAAGCCTGCATCACACCATGCAGATAGCCATAATTACTTGCCTGCAGGAACCGAGGCTGGTTCCTGATTGCCCGCAACAGGCGCGACGTCCAGCGGAATGACCGGCGCAGATTCTACTGGCGATACAACCGCTGGCACAATTGGAGTTTGCTGCGGGACAACGGCTTGCGGCTCAACTGGTGACGGTTGTGGCGGCGTTACGGGTGCCTCAGAAACAGGCATATCAGCCAAACTTATTTTTTTCGCCCCAACGTACGCCAGAGAGACTGTTGCAATAAGGAATATTGTTGTCAGCCAGACAGTAACTTTAGTCAAAACATTTCCTACTTGTCCGCCAAAAAGCTGCTCGCCCATGCCTGCACCGAAGGCCATTCCAGCTCCACTGCTTTTTGATCTCTGCAGCAATATTATGAATATCAACATAATGCTGGTGATAATCTCTATAGTAACAAGAAAATAGTTCAATATATTCACATTCTCTCCCAAATACTCTTACTTTAACGACTTAATCAATTCAACAAATGACAAAGCCTCTAGCGCTGCCCCACCAATCAGACCACCGTCAATATCAGGCTGAGACATCAGTTCTGCGGCATTGGCTGGTTTCATGCTTCCACCATACTGAATCCTTATGGTCTGTGCAATTTCCTCTCCAACCATAGACGACAGCACCTCCCTAATGAAAGCATGCATCTCTTGCGCTTGCTGAGGAGTCGCTGTGCGCCCTGTTCCGATTGCCCATACCGGTTCATACGCTATCACAATCTTGCCTAAATCAACATTTAGACCGTCCAAACTTTCCCTCACCTGGGTCGATACTATATCTTTTGCACTACCTGATTCGCGTTGGTCTAAAGTCTCTCCAACACATACGATAGGAGTGAGGTGCGAATTAATGGCCGTTTTCACCTTCTGGTTGACGGTCCGGTCTGTCTCGCCAAAATATATCCTTCTTTCGCTATGGCCAAGGATGACATAATGACAATAAAGGTCACGAAGCATGGTTGCACATATCTCACCCGTAAATGCTCCGTAGTTTTCCCAATGCATGTTTTGAGCCCCGAGCTTGATTCTGGTGTTCAAGATGACATCACCAACCGCTTTTAGAGCAGTATAAGGTGGGCACAGCACGACATCCATATCGCAACCGTCAGGTAGCTCTCTCTTAATGGTATTTGCAAGATCAACTGCCTCAGAAACAGTTTTGTTCATCTTCCAATTGCCCGCAATAATCTTTCTTCTGAATTTATTCACATCCATCTCCCCTGTTTTCTTATTTATCGCTCAAGGCCTTAACGCCTGGCAGTTCTTTTCCCTCAAGAAACTCAAGACTGGCCCCGCCGCCGGTAGAGCAGTGCGTAACCTTGTCCACAACTTTGAACTTCTTTGCTGCAGTTGCCGTATCACCGCCGCCAACGACGGTGATAGCCCCAGATTCGGTTGCTTTCGCTATAGCATCAGCCATCACTTTCGTCCCGGTCGCAAATTTATCATATTCGAAGACCCCGGCAGGGCCATTCCAAATGATAGTCTTCGATCCAGCAATGACAGCCGTAAATATTGCGTTGCTCTTAGGTCCTACATCGAGCCCCAGCCACCCGGCCGGTATGCCGGTCGAATCATCTGCAGACTGAATAGCGACAACTGCTGCTGGGTCCTGTGGATACTTATCACCACATATATAGTCAACAGGCAAATGAATTTTGACACCCTTGGCTTTAGCCTTAGCCATCAAGTCATTGACCATTTTCGCACCTTCCGGGTCAAAGAGACTGGCACCTATTTCCATGCTGTTCAATATCTTTTTGAAAGTGAATGCCATTCCTCCGCCGATGATAATCTCATTTGCCTTATCAAGCAGATTGTTGATAAGCGGAATCTTGTCGGCTATCTTGGCCCCACCAAGTATTGCCAGCAGCGGGCGTTTGGGATTGTCGAGCACGGCCGAGAAAGCCTTTAGTTCAGCTTCCATTAGAAACCCAGCAACCTTTTCGGGAAGATTGACGCCGACCATTGAAGAATGAGCACGGTGGGCTGTTCCGAATGCGTCATTTACGTAAACATCCCCCAGCCTGCTTAAACTGGCCCTGAAAGCCTCAACTGCCTTTGGATCTGCCTTAACGGAAGAGCCGTCCTTGTTCTTGATCTTTCCTTCCTCTTCGATATGGAATCGCAGATTCTCCAGAAGCACCACATCGCCGGCCTTAAGGACAGAACAGGCTTTCTCCACATCAGCACCAACGCAATCCTGCATAAATTTGACTGGCTTGCCCAGCAGTTTCTCTAGTGAATCAGCTACTGGCTTAAGCGAATACTTTGCAGTCACCTTTCCATCGGGGCGGCCAAGATGACTCATGAGGACGACCGACGCCCCCTGGTCCAGAGCATACTTGATTGAAGGAAGAGCAGCTTCAATCCTTTTGGTGTTTGTTATAGCCCCCGTAACTTTGTCTTGGGGCACATTGAAATCAACTCGCATTATTACGCGCTTACCCTTGAGACTAACATCCCTAATCGATTTCTTATTCACTATACACACTCCTCATTAAACGTTGAAAGCGGGACACCTTCGTTTGATGACAACGCCGGTGTCCCGCATCAATAACCGAACCTTACTACTTGGTTTTCGACATATGCACAATCAGGTCAACGCACTTGCAGGAATAACCCCACTCATTGTCATACCATGCAACAAGCTTGACGAAATTGTCATTCAGGGCAATACCTGCCTTAGCATCAAACACGCTTGTGTTGCTCTCGCCGATAAAGTCGGACGAAACAACTTCATCTTCAGTGTACCCCATGACACCTTTCATGGTGGTCTCGGAAGCTTTCTTCATTGCAGCTTTGATATCATCATATTTTGCCGGCTTTGCAAGACGGCAAGTAAGATCAACAACTGACACATCAGCCGTGGGGACACGAAATGCCATGCCGGTGAGCTTACCATTAAGCTCCGGAATGACCTTGCCCACTGCTTTTGCAGCACCGGTGCTTGAAGGAATGATATTGAACGCCGCAGCCCTACCGCCGCGCCAGTCCTTCTTGGATGGGCCATCAACGGTCTTCTGCGTTGCTGTAGTAGCGTGCACCGTGGTCATTAGACCTTCAACGATGCCCCAGTTGTCGTTAAGCACCTTAGCAAGAGGAGCCAGACAGTTTGTCGTACAGGAAGCGTTCGACACAATGGTTTCACCCTTGTACTTGTCGTTGTTTACGCCCATTACGAACATCGGGGCATCTTTTGACGGAGCTGAGATAACAACTCTCTTTGCTCCGGCCTTGATATGCGCATCAGCCGTGGCGAGATCAGTAAACACGCCAGTGGACTCAAGAACATATTCTGCACCACAAGCCGCCCATGCAATCTTCCCAGGCTCTTTTTCTGTATAAACGTTTATAGCCTTGCCGTTAACGACAAACTTGCCATCCTTGACTTCGGCAGTACCCTTAAAGCGACCATGCACAGTATCATAATTCAACATGTAAACCATGTATTCCGCATCGATGAATGGATCATTGATGCCAACTATTTCAACCGCAGGGTTTTTGACAGCCGCCCTGAAAAAAAGACGACCGATACGACCGAATCCGTTAATACCTACTTTAATCGCCATTTACTTTACCTCCCTTGAATTTTTTTGTATCAAAACAGCCGGAAAAAGTTACTACAACACCGTACGGTAGTCAATAAATATACTAAATATAACAAATATTGCCATTTAGGCATCCATGCCCTAAACTTTCTTCGTGATGACTTTACCATCCGAAGAATTTGAAGGCAGTGTCTCCGGCAAGGTGCCATGCGCCTTGGGCTTGTTTTTACGATCCAAGACCTATGTAAGGAACTTTAAGGTCTGTGGAACTAATGTTGTATTCGGCAGAAACATAAGAATTCAAGGTGTTAGTAGAATCATATTAGGTAATAATGTGATAATTGATGATAACTGCGCCATAGAGGCAAAAGCAAACACAACAATAACGATTGGTGATGGTGTTTACATTGGAAGACACACAAGAATCGAATGCTTTGCTGGCTCTATATTCATATCAAACAACACTAATATATCTGCAAATTGTCATATTTCCTCATCTGGCAGAATTTTGATTGGCCGCGGCGCAATGATAGCCGGATTTGTGCAGATCTCAAACAGCCTGATGAAAGCAGAAAATGATAAGGACACAACTCTGCACATCGGGAATAACTGCTGGATATGCTCACATGCCTCGATACGTCAATCTAGCTTCATCGGCGATAATGTCACAATAGGGGCTGGCGCGGTTGTACAGGGAATAATAGATCCCAATCAGACAGCCGTGGGTAACCCAGCCAGACAGATATCTCAGACTGCGTAGATATTTCTTGCCTATTTGCCCGGCAATCTATAGTTATTCCTCTCATGTTCAACATCCAATCATATTTGAATAAGAGATTAGGCATAATCGATGACGCGCTGAACGCATTTTTGCCACGCTTAGGAGAAAAACCGGCATTACTGCACAAGGCCATGCGGTACAGTGTCTTTACCGGTGGCAAACGAATCCGCCCTATTCTCTGCCTCGCAGCATGCGAAGCGGCCGGCGCCAACTATAGAAAAGCGATTAAGCCAGCCTGCGCCATTGAGCTTTTACACACTTACACATTGATACACGATGATCTGCCATGCATGGATGATGACGATTACCGCAGGGGGAAACCGACCTCCCATAAGGTCTTTGGAGAAGCAATTGCCGTGCTGACTGGCGATGCACTTCAGGCTGAGGCGTTTAATCTAGCATCGAAAACAATGCCGCCAGCCCCCTACTCATCCACTAGTATCGTATCAGAACTTGCTTCTGCTGCTGGTAGTCATGGCGTAGTCGGCGGACAGATAGCTGATATTTTGGCAAACGGAAAAAAAATATCAAAGAAAGAAATCGAATACATTCATCTCAACAAGACGGCCTCACTTTTCATCGCCGCTATCAAGATGGGCGCCATTGCAGGTGGTGCTGACAAAAAAAACCTGCGGGCCTTATCGACATATGCTGTCAATATTGGTATGGCCTTCCAGATAACTGACGACATTCTGGATGCCGATGAGGCTAAAGGTCAAGCCATGGACGAGACCTCATGCATAGGCATATATAACCGTGACGAGGCATTCGAGATTTGCGTGTCACATATCGGCAAGGCAAAATCAGCGATAGCATCCATCCATCCGAGGTTTACGGCTCCTCTAATGTGCATCGCTGACAAAATCCTGCGAAGAAAAAAATAATTATCTTCGAAAAAGAATCTTGACGAAAACCATAAATATAGTATTAGCCATGAAGCTGAACTGTCTTCAGCTTACAGGGCAACACAAAAGAGGTACGGAAAATGAGTAGTGGCGAATTACGATTTACAAGTATGCACGAATGGGCTCGCGTAAAAAAGGGGAAGATAGTACTCGCAGGCATATCCGATTATGCACAGAGCCTGCTTTCTGATATAACCAGCGTCGAGCTTCCCGAACCTGACGACCAGTGTTACGAGGCAGGC
The DNA here is from genome assembly GCA_945883775.1 of Victivallis vadensis. Classification (GTDB taxonomy): domain Bacteria; phylum Verrucomicrobiota; class Kiritimatiellia; order UBA8416; family CAMCYG01; genus CAMCYG01. The sequence continues at coordinate 2,303 of CAMCYG010000063.1, read as the reverse complement.
GAGGAGGTTGGGGTAATCGAATCGTTGAAAAGTTCAATGCCGTTTCACGCGCCGACAAGCGGGACAATTTCTGCCGTCAATCGCGAACTACTCAGCAATCCGGAACTGATCAATCAGGACCCCTACGGGGAGGGATGGCTGATCGAGATGCATGCTTCCAATGTTGCTGACCTTAAGAACCTGGTAGATCAGGACGAATATGAATCCGGGCTCCCTGAAGAAGAGGAAGAATAATTCTTTCCGTTCACTTTACCCGGAATAGCAATTGAATACCTTTATATTGTCTTCAACGTGTGTCGTCATCGCGTCATATCTGGCCGGTGCTGTGCCATTCGGTCTCCTGATAGGATTTATCAAAGGCGTTGATATAAGGACTACCGGCAGTGGAAACATAGGAGCTACAAACGTATTCAGGACACTGGGGAAGACACTGGGAATCATTACGTTCGTACTAGACGCATTTAAAGGATTCTTTGCCTCTTTCTTTCTGCCTGTTATCGGCTGCGGGCAGGATCATACAGCCGAACGTCCAATCCTGGCAATTATTTGTGCATGTGCAGCTGTTGCCGGGCATAACTGGCCAGTCTACCTTAAGTTTAAAGGTGGGAAAGGAGTTGCCACAAGCGCTGGTGCATTACTGGGCATCGCTCCTCTTGCCATGACTGTCGGCTTGTTCGCATGGGTTATCGTGTTCAGTATATGGAGGTACGTATCACTTGGCTCCATTGTTGCCTCTGTTGTGGTTCCGATATCAGGATGGCTATTGTTTTATTTGCATGGGAATGGTCTTATTCTTCCTGTCACGCTGACTCTGTTGGGTGTTTTGTCGATTTACAGGCATAAGTCCAATATTCTGCGTCTAATCGATGGGACCGAAAGCAAGATTGAAAAGAAGAAGACAAACAAGGAAACACAACAAGCATGACAATCGCCCCTTCTAAAATGAAAATATGCGTCATAGGTGACGGCGGATGGGGAACGGCACTTGCTATATCCCTTCTTGGCAATCAACATGAAGTTAGCGTTTGGGGTGCTTTTGCCGCGAATATAGAACAGATCATTGCAACGCACGAGAACGCATGCTTTCTGCCAGGAGTGCTGATCCCTGAGCAGATAAGATGGACAGCAAATGCTGAGACGGCGATCAGAGAAGCGGATATGGCCGTCATCGCAGTTCCAACAAAATATTTCAGATCCGTTCTGGATGTTTTTCGGCCCTTTATAAAGACGACGTGCAAAATAATAAGCGTCGCAAAGGGTCTAGACCAGAAGACACATCAACGCATGACAGATGTCGCATATGAGGTGCTTGGGTGTACACATATTGCGGCGCTTTCTGGACCGACACATGCTGAAGAAGTCGCAAGACATGTGCCAACAGCCGCGGTGATAGCATCTCATAATCATGAATACTGCGCTGAGCTTCAAACTGTATTTGCCAGCAAATGTTTCAGAATATATACATCTCAAGATGTCGCCGGCGTTGAGTTTGGCGGTGCACTAAAAAACGTTATAGCCATAGCCGCAGGCGTGAACGACGGACTTGGCTATGGTGACAACGCGAGAGCAGCATTGATTACACGCGGACTTGCCGAGATCACTCGACTTGGCTGTGCCCTCGGCGCGAAACAATCAACATTCTATGGTCTAAGCGGAATTGGTGATCTTATTGTGACATGCGCAAGCAAATTGAGCCGCAACCATGCAGTCGGTGAAAGAATAGGCAAAGGCGAGACGATCGAAGCGATTATGGGCAGTATGAAGCAGGTTGCCGAAGGCGTCTGGAACTGCGCCAGCGCTCGTAACCTTGCATCAAAGACGGGAATCGAAGTGCCTATCACTGATGAAGTCTACAAGATCATTTACGAGCATAAGAACCCGGCCGATGCGGTGCAATCGCTTCTCTCTCGCGATTTCAAGGCAGAGTAATATCCATCAATCGTTACTCCTGAATACAGAAAAGAACCTGACTTGCGTACTCTTAATTAATTTCCCAACAAAATCTTTAGTCCCCATAGCTTTTGGTTCGTTTACGAAAGACAACATTATTTGTGAACATGCGCACAGCAGAAGCATTGTTGAGAAAAATATTCGGAACGGATGCTCTACCCCGCCTTCCCTCAACAACTGCAACATAACACCCCAAATTATTGGCGAAAGACCAGCACACAGCGATATGACAGTCTGATGAACGGTCATTCCGATTGTCAGAATTTCCGACGGACAGGAGACAAGTATAAGCCTGGTAAGCGGAATGTAATTGGAAGCACCAATAACCCCTGTCACAAAATATATCAGCATGA
>CAMCYG010000062.1 GCA_945883775.1 Victivallis vadensis | reverse complement strand
GTCCTCGTGCCGCATTCAAAAGGGCTTGACGGTCATTCTGATGCGGATGTGCTTGTTCATGCTGTAATGGATGCCCTGCTTGGTGCGATAGGAGAAAGCGACATAGGCCATTTCTTCCCGAACACCGATAGTAAATGGAAAGATGTCTCCAGCCTAAAGATGCTTCGCGTGGTCGCTGATGTGCTCCGCAAGAACCGTGCGAAGATAATCAATATTGATGCTACGGTCATAGCACAGGCCCCGAAGATATCCGCATATATCCCGGAGATGAAGCGAAAGATGGCTGAGGTGCTGGGTGTTAAAACAGGCGACATTTCAGTCAAGGCCACTACGTCAGAAAGGCTGGGCTCCCTTGGTCGTGCGGAGGGCATAGCGGCGATGGCGGTGGTTTCTGTGTTGTCACGCAGGAAGAGATAGATGAGAATATTTAACACACTGACAAAGGAATTGGAAGACTTTGTCCCGATTGATGGTGCGCATGTTCGTATGTACACCTGCGGGCCGACGGTATACAACTTTGCCCACATCGGCAATTTCCGCGCTTACGTTTTCGAGGATCTTTTACGGCGTTATATCAAATATTCCGGCTATAGCATCACCCAGGTCATGAATCTCACCGATGTCGATGATAAGACGATCAAAGGGGCAATAGCTTCCGGTATGAATCTTAACGATTATACACGGACATATAAGGATGCGTTTTTCGCCGATCTAAAAGTCCTGAATGTAGAGCAGGCTGAGCATTATCCAGCTGCGACCGACCATATACCCGAGATGATCGCGATAATACAGAAGTTGCTCGATAAAGGTTATGCATATAAGTCGGACGACGGTTCAGTGTATTTCTCTATAGCCAAGTTCCCTGCCTACGGCAAGCTGGCGCACCTTGACATGTCCGGACTGCGTGCCGGTGCACGAGTGGCACAGGATGAATACGAAAAGGAGAATGCCGCCGACTTCGCCCTCTGGAAAGCTTGGGATGTTAATGACGGTGATGTCGTCTGGGATGCGCCCTGGGGGAAAGGCCGGCCGGGCTGGCATATCGAATGTTCCGCAATGAGCACCAAATATCTTGGCGAAACATTCGATCTGCATACTGGCGGGGTGGATAACATATTTCCGCATCATGAGGATGAGATAGCCCAGTCAGAAGCCGCATCAGGACGGCAGTTCGTGAAATACTGGATGCACTGTGCGCATCTTGTTGTCGATGGACGGAAGATGTCAAAGTCGCTTGGCAATTTCTATACGCTCCGGGACGTGATTTCGCGCGGTTATACCGGCCGTGACATACGGTATATCCTTATGTCGGCGCACTATAGGCAGTCCCTGAACTTTACGTTTGAGGCGCTGGATGCGGCCAGATCATCACTGGGCAGGGTCGATGACTTCTCGGCACGGCTGAGGGAGCTTGCCGGTTCGGCGATTCCGGCCGGGGATTTCAGGACGAGTCTTCCTCGTTGGGCGACAGTAGCTGATGTCAGCTTCCGGCAGGCACTGGATAATGATCTTAACATTTCCGAGTCCCTCGCTGCTGTTTTTGACATGATACATGAAGGTAACAGGATGCTCGACGAGCAATTGAAGAAAGGCGAGGATGTCGCTCTTCCATGCGCTAGCGTGTTGGCTCTGTTAAAGGATTTTGACCGGGTGCTGGGATATCTCGAGAAGGCCGAAACTCAGGCCGGCGAGGAAGTTCTACAGCTTGTCAGGGATCGTGAGGCGGCGAGGGGTGCAAAGAACTGGGCGGAGTCCGACAGGATCCGCGACAGACTGGCAGCGCTTGGCTGGGAGATAAGGGATTCAAAGGCAGGGGCAAAACTCGTAAGGATGCAATGATATGAAGGGATTATTCATAAGTTTCGAAGGGCCGGAAGGCAGCGGCAAGACAACGCAGATAACACGTTTGGCAAGCAAGCTCAGGGCACAGGGTATCGAAGTTGTGACAACCCGGGAGCCTGGCGGGACGAAGACCGGTGAGCTGATAAGGGAGATTCTTCAGCACAATCTTTCCGGCGAGAATATTTATGAGGAAACTGAGATTCTGCTGTTTGCGGCCAGCAGGGCCCAGCATGTCAGATCTGTGATTCAGCCGGCGCTTGAACGAGGCGCCTGTGTTATATCAGACAGGTTTTTGGATTCTACGATAGCCTATCAGGGGTTCGGGCGTGGCATGAAGATTCCTAGTCTGGAGTGGATCAACAAATATGCAGTAGCGAACATTATTCCGGAGATGACCTTCCTTCTTGATCTTGCGGTAGAGGAGGGGATGGACCGTATCCATAAACGTAACCGAATGATCAAAATGGACGGAATTGACAGGATGGAAAGCGAAAGCCTCAGTTTCCACAAGGCGGTAAGGGCCGGATACCTGAAGATAGCACGCAAGAATCGTGCTCGGTTCAGGCTCATCCACGCCAGCCAGGAAGTGGACAAGATCGAAGATTTGATCTGGAAGCAGATCAAGGGCGTTTGCAAAAAGAAGTACGACGTAAAGTAGAGGAGATAGAATTCAGGATTCAGAATCCAGAATTCAGAATGTAGCACCGCTCTATGAGCGGAAGGGGAGGGGCAGCGGCCTCGCTGCCCGCTGACGACGAGGCCGCCGTCCCTCCCGAAGATAAGACCGTGAGCTGATTTTAATGAATATCGATGATGCCTATCAGAGTATAGCCAATGCCGTGACGGCAGGTCGGAATGCCCATGCCTATCTTGTTTGTGGCAGTCAGCAGGATTGTTCATCATTTGCCGGCCGGCTTCTTTTGTTCCTGCTGTGCGAATCAGCGAGTGAACGGCCTTGCGGTAAGTGCAAAGCTTGCGCGAGCGTTCCAGGTCGCAGTCATCCGGATATAACCTGGCTTTATCCCAAGGGGAAGGGCCGAGTCATCTCAGTGGATGATGTCAGGAATACTATCAAGACCCTTCAGCAGACCTCATTCGGCGGGTCATGGAAAGTTTGTGTGGTCACAGATGCCGAGTCGATGAATCAGTCGTCCGCCAATGCTTTCTTAAAGACATTGGAAGAGCCTGGTGGTAAGACGGTTATTCTGCTTCTTTCTTCCAAGCCTGAATTTCTGCTGCCAACGATCAAATCTCGCTGTCAGATGGTGAGCCTTCTCTCCGGCGAGCAGATATCTCCCACTGAGTGGAATGAAAAACTATACGGGCTTTTGGCTGATGATGCGTATCGGACCAGACAGAGCGGGAAAGGGGCCGGCTCTGTTTTGAAGGCACTTGCCATCTCCGGCAGCATAGCCGCCATATTCGCAGACGTAAAGGAATGGGCATCAGACAATGCAGAAAAAGAACTTAAGTGGATCCAGGACCAGATGACCCGTGATGCCGAGGAGTCTGATGACTTTGATGAGCTTCTTGATGCCGCTGCGACTGCAAAGATGAAGGGTATCCGCAGTCAGCTGGTAAAAAATCTGGAGCTATGGCACAGAGACATCCTGATGCTGGTCCTGGGTGCTCCAGCAGAAGTGCTTTATCATGTCGAACACATCGAAGTGCTGAAGGAGAGGGCATCTCTGCTTAGCGCAAAAGCGGCTCTCCACAATGTGGAACAGATTGAACTGCTCAATAGATATTTCGACCGTAATCTGAATAACGACGAAGCCCTTCGCTATGTCATGCCGCAATTAGCGTAGAATCGCAAAAAAACGGTTATTTCGGTAATTCAGATGAAGCTTGTAAACATGTCGCATCCTGACTTAATATGCCCGCCTGTAAATCGCTATATTTATGAAGAAATTAGTCACAGTGGAAGTCTATGAGGATGAGGCAAGGCTGAAGTGCCGTGTTCAGAATGAGCAGGCTATCGGCGGGCCATGCGACTGCATAGTTGATTTTGGAAACGGGACACAGGATATATGCAAGGCCGTCACAGTCGAGAGCGTTGATGAGAAGCTTATTAACTCTGAAATGCCGATTATTCTGCGCCGGGCAACTCTTCAGGACCATGCCAAGCACGATGAGAATATTGTTATGGCGCGGATAGCCCGCGAAAAGTGTGTCGCAAAGGCCGATAAGTATAAACTCAATATGCGTATAATCAGGCTGCGATACAGTTTTGAGCGCAATGTCCTGCATGTGGTGTTTATGGCCGATGAGCGTGTCGATTTCAGGGACATGATCAAGGATCTTTCTTCAGAGCTTAAGACGCGTATCGACATGAAGCAGATAGGAGTCAGGGATCATGCCGGCATCATCGGAGGCGTGGCGTCCTGCGGCAGGAATATGTGCTGCTGTACCTGGCTTTCCAAATTCGATGCAATAAACGTCAAGATGGCCAGGATTCAGAAGCTGTCTCTAAATCCCAGTAATATATGCGGGATGTGCGGTCGTCTTAAGTGCTGCCTGAAGTATGAGAACGAGCACTATGTGGATATGACGAAAGTGATGCCGAGAGACAGCGAGATGGTGGAGACGCCTAGTGGTAATGGTATGGTTGTTGATCGCGATATGTTGAGAGGGTTGGTCAAGGTCAGGGTTGCAGAAAATAAAGTAATCCAGTACTCTCTTTCAGAAATCAAACGGAAGACCGAGAACTTAGAAAAGAGCAGGAGGGTTCAAGATGAAGATCCTGGTGCTGAATGGTCCGAATCTGAAGCTTTTAGGGAAACGTGAGCCGTCTATTTACGGTAAGGTCACGCTAGACGACATATTGAAGTCCGTTATTATGCGCGGCAAAGCACTTGGCGCGAAAGTCGATGTCTTTCAGAGCAATGATGAGGGTGCGCTTGTGACTAAGATTGGCGATGCCATGGGCGTTTATGACGGCATGATAATAAATCCCGCCGCCTATACACACACCAGCGTGGCTTTGCGGGATGCGATTCAGGCTGTAAAAATCCCTTGCGTCGAAGTGCATCTTTCTAATATTCATGCGCGTGAGGATTTCAGGCACAAGAGCTTGACGGCCGGTGTTTGCGTAGGCCAGATCTCAGGATTTGGCGGACAGAGCTACCTTCTTGGCTTGGAGGCGCTGGTGGAATATCTGATGAATATCGGCAAAGTGGGCAAGAATCGGCGAAAGGATTGATTTTGGCTAAATTTACCGGTTTCGTTTATTTTGCGTTGGTTTTTGTTCTGTCTATAGTTCTGCTTGCGGTGACTCTATCGCCGGCAATGTGGAAAGTATTCACTGGCAATATGGATGCGCTTCGGACAGAAGCGATGATGGGTTCAGTGTTGATGATACTCATGTCGGTCCTTTTCCTCCAGACAGCGCTTATCACTCGTAGATCGAAGGATTACCTTTCCATCCGTAACGAAAGCGGCGGGATAAATATCAGCACTGATGCCATATGTGCATTTATAGAGAAGACGGCGGCGGGCATGCCGGCTGTCGTGAAAATGAAAGCCAAAGTGCTCCCTGCATCAGGAGGGATGAACGTGATGCTAGAGCTCAAGATGAAGGCAATCCCGCAGATGCAGGACGTATGCGACACTCTGCAGAAGACTATCAAAGAGAATCTGGCGACAGGATTGGGTATACGACAGGTTGGCAGGATAGAGGTTATAGTCAGGGATATAGTCGAGGCGGGGTGAGGAGAGTAGTCAGAGTGCAGGAGCCGAGCCGGATCGTCGATACGGGGATCGACTCCTACAGAAGAGAAGATATGGAAGCGTGCTGGTTGTAGGAGCCGATCCCCTGATCGGCGATGATAAGAATCAGTAAGAAGACAGAATTCAGAATGTAGAGTTTGTATATAAAACAGGGAATGCCATGAACAAAAAAATAAAACTGATAATAGTCGGTTCGATAGGGTTGGATACGATTGAGACGCCGCGTCATAAGAAAGAGACGATTCTGGGCGGCTCGCTTAGTTATGCCTGTCTGGCCGCGTCGTTTTTTACAAAAGTAGGCATGGTGGGTGTTGTGGGAACTGACTTTCCGAAGAAATACGTGAATCTTTACAAAGGTTTTGGAGTCAATATGGAAGGTCTTCAGCATGTGCCAGGAAAGACTTTTCGCTGGCACGGTGTCTATGACAAGGACATGATAAACCGGCGCACGGTGTCGACTGATCTGAATGTCTTTGCTGCATTCACGCCGGAACTGCCCGCTTCGTATCGTGATGCGGAGATGGTCATGCTCGGCAATATATCGCCGAATCTTCAGATCCATGTGCTTGACCAGATGAAGAAGCCCAGGTTTGTGGTCGCTGATACGATGGATCTCTGGATCAATAATGCCAGAGGAACGCTTGTGGAGCTGATTGGCAGAGTGGATATGCTGACGCTTAATGACAGCGAGGCAAGGCTTCTTACGGATAAACACAATTTGAAAGAATGCGCCAGAATAATCATGAAGATGGGGCCCAAGTACGTCGTCATCAAGAAAGGTGAGCATGGCGCCATCCTGTTCTGGAAGGAAGGCACGTTTATAGTCCCGGCATATCCGCTGGATGAGGTTATGGATCCGACAGGGGCCGGCGACTCTTTCGCCGGTGCGTTCATGGGTTGTCTTGCCGAGTGCGGGGGGCGAGGCGCTGATTGCATAAAAACCGCAATGTTGCACGCCAGTGTTGTGGCGTCGTTCGGGGTGGAGGACTTTAGCGTTGAGAGATTTCATAAGCTTGACCGCAAGACAATCAAAAAGCGTGTCGACGAGCTTAAGAAGATGATAATGCCGCCGAGATAATGATTGTTAGATCAGAATCATCTGTAGGTCTTGCAGGGCGGATCTGAAGAGAATGAAATCATTTCCGATCTAGCTGATTGGTGATTCGGCTTTTCTTACGTGTGTTCAATCTGTAGGAACATAGAGGTGTGAGCTTCTGCCGAAGCGGTCAAGTATCCAGATTACTCGAATAATGATAATGAGAGATATCTCTCGCCTGAATCCGGTAGTATCACCACAATTGTCTTGTCCTTGAATTCTTTGTTAAGTGACAGCTGATGTGCGGCTGCGACAGCTGCCCCGGATGAGATTCCTGAGATAATGCCTTCTTTCTGTGTCAGTTGACGCGCAAAGTCGATTGCCTCGTCATTTTCTATCTTTATCACCATGTCAATCAATGCCAGATCAAGGGTGTCCGGAATGAATCCCGCTCCAATTCCCTGGATCATATGCGGACCTGGAGTGAGTTTCTGGCCTGCCAGTTTCTGTGATATTATTGGACTGGAGGCAGGTTCCACTGCGACAGATATGATTTTCTTCTTCGACTTTGACTTTAAGAATCTCGATATTCCGGTTAGTGTGCCGCCGGTACCGACGCCCGAGATGATGACATCTACTGTGCCTTCTGTCGCGTCCCATATCTCAGGTCCAGTAGTTGTCTCATGAATGGCTGGATTAGCCGGGTTTTTGAACTGCTGCGGCATAAAGAACCTGTCGGGCTCAGCCTGGGCCATCGCTTCAGCCTTCTCGATCGCTCCGGTCATGCCCTTTTCCGCTTCGGTCAGTAAGACATTGGCGCCAAAAGCCTTCAGGAGCTTTCTTCTTTCGTGACTCATGGATTCAGGCATGATCAGTGTCACTTTGTAGCCGCGTGCTGCGCCGATGAAAGCAAGTGCAATGCCTGTGTTTCCGCTGGTAGGCTCGATTATTTCCTTCCCTGCCTTGAGCAGTCCTTTCTTCTCTGCATCCCATACCATTGCCGCGCCTATTCTGCATTTTACCGAGTATGCAGGATTCCTTCCCTCTGTTTTTGCAAGGACCAACGCGTCTTTAGATACGATCCGATTTAATCGCACTAGCGGTGTATCGCCTATGGACAGTGAATTATCATTAAAATATTTCATATGATATCTTCTTATGATTTCTTTCTTATGGTCAGCTTCCAGCTTCCGTTTGCGATGTCTTTCACGGAGATCACTTCCTGTCCCTCGCCCTTGAAGCTGCCTGGCACATTGTCGATCGGTTCCCCGCTGTCCAGGATGACATCGAGGACAGCTCCCAGCTGCATAGATTCAAGTGCCATCTTTGCTTTTACAAAGTTCATGGGGCATTTGACGCCGCTGAGATCGAGTGTACGGTTTGCGATTGAAGGATCTGGCTTGTCTGCTTGCGTGTTGGTGCCGGATTCTTCAGGCGCATGAAACTTCAAGTCCGCATCGAGCGTGGAGAACAGCAGCTCGACTCTATAAAGGATGCCGCGTATATCCGCATCGGAACCGGTAAGCGCTTCTTTCCAGCCTTCCAGGAAGCCGCGAGCGCGTGTGATAGTGCTGGTATAGGCCTTATCGACCAGCCCGGTATCAATAAAGTGCTTTTCAAATGCCTGAAGTATCTCCGCTGGTTTCTGGGAATCGACGCCGCGCGTGATAAGCAGTGCCCGAACTGCAGGAAGCAATGCTGAGAAAGGTTCTGCTAATGCCTTTTGTCCTGGCTCGATAACAAGCGCCTTCTTGGCCTTTTCGATGTCCTCGTTGATCACCTCAAATACTCCGGCTCCGCATTCGCCTGCGCCTCGGCCAGCAAGCGAGAAGTCATCATTCTGTCCCCAGTCCTTGAAGAATTCCGGTTTCTCTGCGTATGCCGGCAATGTCGAGTGACGATTCACGATCTCTTCGAAGTGCTGCCTGCCTTTCTTTTCGTAATACTCGTCAAATCCTGTTCCGCTCCTGTTGTTGCTGTAATCGGTGATGAGGTCGCTCACCAGGTCCGGCAGCGAGCGGGCGGGTACTGTACCTGCGAGAACGGCAAGCCGGGCTTTCGGCATGTCGCTTCTTGCGCCGAAGACTACCTTGTATGCCGGGGCGAGATGGTTTTCTCTGCGCTCTGCTGCACCGAAGAACCCTATCTGTGCTATCGGATGCTGGCCGCACGCGTTCGGACATCCGCTGATATGGATGGCTAATGACGATATGTCGTCCTTGCCTGTTACGGATAAGTCTAGTTTCTCTGCGCAGGCCATTGCTGCATTTCTGGCAAGGCAGAGGCCTAGCCTGCAGGTCGATGCCCCTGCGCAGGATGTAAAGCTTGCGATTGATTTCGGCGTCCTGATGGCAGGGGAGCCAAGTATTGAAAGTCTTGCTTTAACAGTCTTCAGGTTCGCTGTACTTACTCCTGTTATTATAAGGTGCTGTCTGCGGGTCGCAACCATGCCGCGCTCAGCGCTATATTGTTCCGCTATATCAGACAGTGCATCTAGATCAGCCGCTGAAATGAATCCCAGCGGTATGTTGATTGGTACTGCGGATAAGCCAGCCTGTCGCTGCGGAATGTGCTCGAGTTCCGATGCGGGGTCTTTAATCATCTCGAAGCTTTTAGCTTCAGGTTCAAAGATGTCGCTCTTGATGTCAGCGCTGGGTGTGCCGCATAGAGTTCCGGAAATATCATCAAGCTCGGTCTTGACTGCGTCAAGAGTCATACTGTCGAATACGAATCTAAGCCTGGCCTTATGTTTGTTTTTACGGTTACCGTGCCTGTCGAAAAATCGCCGCACGGCTTCTGCCGCTTTTATGCAGTCATTGGCTGGAATCCATTCCTTTATAAGGTCTGCACTTCTGGAATATGCGCCCATTCCTCCGCCTGCATACATAGAAAAACCCGGCTTGCCATTCTTGGGGTCGGCAATGAAGCCAAGGTCGTTCATCCTTGCAAGGGCGCAGTCTTTACCGCATCCGCTGAAGGATATCTTGTACTTTCTTGGCAGATTATAACTTCCGGCCAGGGATATAAGATGGTCAGTTACTGCGTTGGCGTAAGGTGCAACATTGAACTTCTCAGCCGGGCAGACGCCTGAAAGCTGGCACGCCATGACATTCCTTACGGTATTGCCTCCTCCGCCTTTGCTGGTCAGGTTGTTCTTTGCCAGAATGCGCATGATCTCCGGAGTGTCCTCTATCTTGATATCATGGAACTGTATGTCCTGTCTTGTTGTGACATGAAGCATGTCCGATCCGAACTTTCTTGCGATATCAGCAAGTACGCGGCCATGTTTAGCGGCAAGCAGTCCGCCAGCAAGGCGCACTCTGACCATGAACGAGCCGTCTTTGCGTTGCTCGTAGATGCCACGCGGCACTCTGCTTGCCTTGAAGACAGCGGCTGGCAGCGTGCCATTGAGATATTTTGCGACATCAGCCGAATATCTTTCGATATCAGCGTTTAGATCTGCCGGGATTTTGTAATAGGATCTTTCCATTGATTTCCTTTATTCTTGTTATGCCTTTAATATGGTTTCCGTCTCCACGGGAATTCCATCATGGACCTCAAAGGAACGTACGACAGGTGTTCCTGTTTCCAGTGATACGATTGTGTAGACAATGCCGGGTGTAAAAGCGAGTTTGATATCCTCCTGCGACATGCGGGCAGGGGAGGCAGGATGGCTGTGCCAGATTGACAACATGCGGTTCCCGTTCTGGCGCATCTTCTTTATGGCGGCGAACTGTTCCTCAGGGATCATGCTGTAATGTTCGCTAGAAGCGTCGGCGTTGTTCAGCGAATAGAACTCAGTTGCGATACCGTCATTGCCGCCGAGCAGGCCGCAGGCTTCCAGCGGCACCGCTTCAAGTGCTGCCTCGATCATTGAATTGTATACTTCTTTTTTGATTGTCAGTTTCATGTTGTGATAAACCATCATCGTGTGAGGGGGCGGCATTCCGCCTGCCTCCTCTCTGCTATCGCATGCTTTCTGTTCTTCGTCTTTGAGCGCCGTTATGGCAGGGTTCTCCCCGCACAACGGGCAGTTCTTGTTCTTCTTCAGGGGAACCTTTCTGAACGACATCTCAAGGGCATCATATACTAGCAGATTATCAGTCAGCAGTTTGCCCTTGTTAAGTAAATATTTGACAGCCTCTGTGGCTTGTAAGCAGCCCATCACGCCTGCCAGCACTCCAAGAACTCCTGCCTGTGAGCAGGAAGGCACAGCGTTAAGCGGGGGCGGTCTTTGGAACAGGCATCTGTAACATGCACTATGGCCTGGAACTACTGTTATTGTCTGGCCTGAGAAACGGAGAATACCCGCATGTGAATACGGCTTTCCTGCAAAATGGCAGGCGTCGGCCACTAGGAACTTGGAAGGGAAGTTGTCGGTGCCGTCGATGATGAATTGATAATCTTTGATGATGTCCAGGGCGTTTTCAGCTGTCAGTCTCTGCTTGATGGTGGTGACCTTAACATCCGGATTGATCTTGTTCATTTTCTCTGACGCAGAGACTATCTTGGGGCGTCCTATGTCTGCAGTAGTGTGGATCACCTGGCGCTGCAGGTTGCTTAGATCAACTTCGTCGGCATCGATCAGTCCGATATGGCCGACACCTGCGGCGGCAAGGTAAAGCGCGGCCGGTGAACCAAGTCCGCCAGCACCTACTATAAGTACACTTCCTGCCAGAAGTCTTTCCTGTCCTGCGCCACCTACCTCAGGCAGGATGATGTGGCGCGAATACCGTTCGATCTGTTCGTCATTAAGACTCATTGTGGCTTCCCCCTCCCATGAAATACAGGAACTCGATATTGTCGCCGTCTTTGACCGACGTGGTGTCGAAATCGTCACGCTTGAGTATCTCGCCGTTTAATTCGACTGACACCATATCGGGCATCTTAACTTTCTTGATGGTAAGAAGCCCGGTGATGTTCACTGCTTCATCAAGTGTCGTGGCTTCGCCGTTTATCTTTATGTTCATTCTGTTCGCCTCCGTTCAAGCACTTTTGTTGATTTATATCCCTGCCAAGCTCGCTTCCAAATCCGCGATTATATCGTCTATATTCTCCAGCCCTATGCACAGTCTTACTATGTCATCCGTTGCGCCCATGGCTGCACGCTCGGCTTCAGTGCCGTCCCGGCATATAGTCGAGCCTGGATGTATAACAAGCGTCCTGACGTCGCCGATGTTGGCAAGGTTCTGCGCTAAGACTAGCCCATTGATGAATTTAAAGCAGCGTTCCTTGGTTCCGAGGCTTATCGACATCAGGGCCCCAAATCCGTTCTTGAATTGCTTTACAGCCGTTTTGTTGCCTGAATGGCTTTCCAGTCCTGGATATCTGACATTGTGCACTTTATCGCTATTTGCGAGATAACGGGCAACAGCCATGCCGTTGCTGCAATGCCGTTCCATCCGAACGCCAAGGGATTCTATTCCAATTGACATCAAGAAGGCATTGAACGGTGAGAGGCAGCATCCGAGGTCCCTGTAAACCTGGTTTCTTAAGTAGGCGAGGAAAGCAAAATGTCTGGCCTTTTTGTAAAACGGCTCAAGGTGCTCATACCGCGGGTTGGACCAGTCGAAAGTGCCTGAATCGATTATGATGCCGCCTACGGAATTCCCGTGTCCGTTTATGTATTTGGACGTCGAGTGAACCACTATGTCGGCACCAAGCGTCTTTGCCTGGAGAAGCAGGGGGGTTGTGACAGTATTGTCTACCACAAGCACGATGCCGTGCTTTCTTGCGATTGCTGATATCGCGGCAATGTCAGGAACATCGGTCTTCGGATTGCTTAATGTCTCAACGAAGATCATTTTGGTCCTGTCGGATACTGCTTCACTGTAGGCTTCGACATTGCATGTGTCGACAAACTTTGTGGTAATGCCGTATCGTTTTAGCGTTGCCGAGAACAGCGAGTACGTTCCGCCGAAAACACTCTTGCCTGCGATGATCTCGTCGCCGGGTCCGGCCAGTGCCAGTGCCGTGGTGCTGATGGCAGCCATGCCTGACGAAACTGATATTGCTGCGAGCCCATCTTCCAGTGTCTTGAGTTTGCGTTCGAACATGTCGAGTGTCGGGTTGTTGATCCTGGAGTAGATGAAACCGGCATCCTTACCGGCAAAAACCGATTCGATATCCTCGGCTGTCTTATATGCAAAGGCGGTACTTTGGTGAAGCGGCATTACTGTCGCCCCAGTCGCGGCGTCAGGAGAATATGCCCCGTGCAGTAATAAAGTCTCTATGTGATGCTGTTTCTTTGGTGCCATCTTAAATTCCCCCTCCAATGTCTACATTTGAGCTCTTGCTGATACCCCATTTTATCTTGTGCCATATCCTTTCATGAGTATAGAAGAGTATTATCTTAACCACGAAATCCGCTATGCCAATGCCAAGCGCCATCATCGTTGAACCAGTGAGCAGGCCGCCGATGATACCTGTGGCGAGGGAGCCCACGCATCTATAGCTGACAGCCTTCATTATGCTGCGCAAATGGGTTTCCGACATGTTCCAGGTGTCCTCAGCCTTTGCATCCGTTAAGATCTTTTTTTCCGGAAAGCTCATATCTGATAGTCCATAATCACGTTTTCGCGTTTCAAGAGCTCGCAGGCGGCGTTCACCGCGTAGGGAATGTCTGCTCCTCCGCTTATGGTCAGGTCTGCAGCGTCTAATTCGCTGTCAACTCCGATGACAAGTATTTCATTGGGTTTGTTGAGAAGTTCCAGCGTGGAGATGTCATAGGAGTCGATATCACTGGCCGTAGTGATGAAGATCTGGCCGGAATCAGTAAGGATACGTGCCAGCTCGCCTATCCTTCTTACATGTTCATCCGTGCGATCGTTCTCAAGTGCAATGTCTGCTTCCAGGCCTGTGACAAGATTGGATGAAGGCAGGAAATATGCCTTGTGTCCACTGTCCAGGAGCGACTTCTCGAATGCCGCCGCCATCTTATCCAGGATCCTGCCGTCTGATCCGGCAAAAACGATAAATTTGGAGTTGTGCCCGTAGATCTGGGCCCTTTGCCCCTGGCTGATGCTGCTTCCGGTCCATGCTGTCTCCCTGGCTGCGACATGGTTTTTGATGTTCGACTCGTTGGTCTCGATCCTCTCCAGCATAATGCCTGCCCCTGAGATCTCATGGCTGTCGATTATCACAAAGCGGCCTGTGTTCTTGAGGTCGACGACAAGGTCGTAGGCGATAGGGCGATGCGTTTCTATTATGCATTCCGCGACATCGTGCCGCTCTATCTGCTGTTTGTTGGTAACGGTGGTAAGCTCGGACGCGTCGAGTACGCTGATGATATTGACCAGAGATGCGCGCTGTCTCGTTGCGCCGATTTTCAGTTTGTAAGTCTTCCCCTTGATAAGAGGATCCCTTCCCATCCAGAAGAGATTCACCCTGAACCGCGTGCCTGTCAATGGAGCGGCCTCTGTAGTCTTGTAGGCAAGTTCGCCGCGTGGCACGTATATCTGAGGATCAAGCGTGAGTCCGACAGCATAACCGGCTGAAACCTGCTTTGTTTCAGGGATGTTGTATCCTTCGATCGATACTATTCTCGCTTTTTTCTTTGAGGGCAGAAACATCAGCTCGTCGCCTATCTTTGCCGTGCCGGTCAGCACAGAGCCTGCGAATATTCTGCGATCATCATCAAGCTCGGTGAATTTGTATATATCCTGGATCGGAAGCCTGAAGGGCAGCGAGTCCTGAAATATCGCAGGCGAGAACGCTTCTATCTGTTCCATCAGGGTGGGGCCTTTATACCAGCCGGTGTTGCTGCCTCTGTTGACGATGTTCTCCCCGTGTCTGCCGCTGATCGGAATGAAGCTGACAGGGACAAGTTTGAATCTACCCAGGAATTCGAGATATTCAGCCTTGATCTGTTCAAATTCCGTCTGTCCATAATTGACCAGGTCCATCTTGTTCACTACAACGCTGACCTGAGTGAGGCCCAGCATGGAGGCCATATAGCCGTGGCGTTTGGAGTTCTCCTTGATCCCTTCCTGTGCATCGATGACTATTATGGCTGCATCGGCGCGAGCGGCGGCAGTTATCATATTGCGGAGAAACTCGATGTGGCCGGGTGCATCATGAAAGAGATATCTCCTTGTAGGGGTCTTAAAGAAGCAGCGGGCGGCATCAATGGTTATTCCCTGAGCCTGCTCATCCTTGAGTGCGTCGAGCAGGAATGCGTATTCAAATGGCCGCGCGTTTCTTGAACACATCGCCTTGACCTGTTCAAGTTTTCCTTCCGGCAGGGCATTGCTGTCGGCGAGAAGCCTGCCGACTACCGTGCTTTTGCCGTGGTCAACGTGGCCCACAAAGACTACATGCAGAAGCCCGGATTCGTCTTGTTCTGCGTATTTGATTTCAGAGTTCACATGTAACCTTCTTTCCTGAGAGTCTCAAGTCCGCCGCCATCTTCCTTGTCCTGATCGCGTCCGGCTCTTTCTGCTATATTGGCGTATTTCCCTGTCTTGAGTTCATGTATGACTTCGTCGATGTTTTTTGCCGTCGAGTCGACCGGCTTTGTGCAGGGATAGCAGCCAAGGGATCTGTATCTCTTTCCGCTGCCCTGATCGTAATAAAGCGAAACGAGAGGGATGTTCTCTTTCTTTATATACTCCCATATGTCGAGTTCGGTCCAGTCGAGCAGGGGATGCACGCGAATATGTGTGCCTGATGCAAAGTCGGTCTTATACTGACCCCACAGCTCCGGAGGTTGATCACCGATATCCCACTCATTACCTTTGTCGCGCGGCGAGAAATAGCGCTCCTTGGAGCGGCTGCCTTCTTCATCCGCCCTGACGCCTACTATTACACCGGTGAATGCTGAGCCGTTTGTTTCCTCAACGTATTTGTCCTGCTTGTGGTCGAATCTCCATCTTTTCCACTCGCCTGAGAGCGTATGCTTTAGAGCCTCGCTTTTGAGATTCCTGCAGCAGTCGATCCTGTTCAGCTTGCCGTCGGGGAAGGTGAGCTTTGCAGCAAGAGCGGCTTCGTTCTGACCGTATATCATTTGTAATCTCATTTCTCTGACAAGCCTGTCGCGATAAGTGATCATCTCTGGGATCTTGTAACTGGTGTCTATATGCAGAAGCGGGAACGGCACATGGCCAAAGAATGCTTTTTGAGCAAGCCATAGGAGAACAGTGCTGTCCTTCCCGATGGACCACAGCATTACCAGGTCCTTGAATTCCCTGTAGGACTCGCGCAGTATATGTATGCTCAGCGACTCAAGTCTTTCTAAGTGCGTCATTTGTTCTTCTCCCTGTCATTGAATATCGAAGGATCGAGATGGATTCCGCATTCCTTATGTTCCGGGGATTCCCACCACCATCTGCCAGCTCTTATGTCATCGCCTGGGATTATCGCTCTGGTGCAGCACTCGCAACCAATCGACGAATATCCTTTATCCAGAAGCTTGTTATAAGGAATGTCATGCTTCCTGATATATTCCATTTCCATTTGTGCGGTCCAGTCTGCCAGCGGATTTATTTTTACGATGGCAGGGTTGGTGTTGTCTTTCTCTATCTTCTTAAGATCCGTCCTGGTTACATTCTGATCCTTGCGAAGGCCGGTTATCCATGCGCTCACACCGGAGAGCGCACGTGTCAATGGTTCGACTTTCCGTATGTTGCAGCATTCGTGGCGGTCTGCGAGGCTGTTTTTAAATGAGTAAGGGCCTTTAGTGCTCAGCAGCTGCTCAACGTGGTCATTCTTTGGGAAGAACCATTCGATCTTGAATCCGTATTTACGTTCCAGGTCTGCGGCGCACTTATATGTTTCTTCCGGAAGTCTGCCTGTATCTATGGAGAAGATCCTTACATTTCGACCGGTTTCTGCAATCATATGTACCAAAACTGGCGTTTCCAGACTGCAGGCATGGGC
>CAMCYG010000061.1 GCA_945883775.1 Victivallis vadensis | reverse complement strand
CGCATCCGAACGAACTTCCGTGCTATCTCCATCGAGGCGGCAGACTTATCATTAGCGATAACCACCAGCTCATGCGGCCCCATTGCCTCCGCCCGGAATAAAGAATAAAACAGCGCAAACAACAGAAATATACACATTCGATACATCTTGGAGAGATTAGACAAGTCACCACATGTCTTCAATCTATAAATACCGCAACAAGAAAGCAAAGCTCCCTCATGTAAACGCAGCTCCAGAGGCACCCTTTGATTGCGGCAACAAAAAGCAACTGCGGCATATTACTACTCACAGCAACTCCTTACGCCTCCAAGACACCTCGACTATTTCCGCGTGATGCGGATGTTACGGAAATATACGGTTCCGCCTTCGGACTGCAGACCGATATGCCCTGAAACGGGATCAAGCCCCTCGGCCTGGTTGACCTGTGCACCGTTAAACCATGCGGTGACAGTCTTCCCTTCAACCAGAATCCGAACATGGTTCCATTCTCCCTTTGGAAGCTCATTGCCAGCTTGACGGGCTAACTTGATGAGGGTACCAGCCTTAGGGTTGTTCGGCATGACGGTCATACGGGCAGAATCACCTTTCAGCCTCATACCATGAAACCCCATGATATCACCGGCATTGCCGGGCTTAAGCTGCACCTCTATCGCATGAGGGAGTAATGCTTTCGGCTTGCCGTTAACGTGGACAAAGACGCCGCTGTTGCCGTTTGTCTGTTCAGCCGGCCAGCGATACTCTAGCTCGAGTTCAAAATCATCAAACTTTTCGATGCTCTGTAGATAGCCCATTGGCTCTCCTGAACAGACAATAACACCGTCCTGAACTTTCCAGACATCTTCCAGCGTCTTATTAGGATCAGTCAATACCTCCACCCATCCATCGAAACCCTTTCCGTCAAACAACGCCTTGGCTTTGGCAGTCACCACATCCGGCGTTATTGTATTCGTTACTGCGCTACAGACTGAGACCTCGACAGTGGAAAGCACCATCGCTAAAATGCCGAGAAATACATATGTCTTCATGATCAGCACCATCTTTCTATAAATCCAGAATACCTCACCTCAACAATCGAGAAACACTTGACCACATAGCTTTTATAGATAAATCATGAGACATTGACAAGAATACATAATCTTATCGCTGCGCACCGCGCACAAGCAAAGTCTCCATTTTTCCGGATGACTGCAAAGCGGCATAGAATGTGACACCCAGATAAAGAAAAGCATGAATAATTTTGTAGTCGCAAGGGAATTATATCGTTCGATAGGCAAGCTATATACTAGCGCATGTTTCTTTGAAATTCGGAATAATAAAGGACGTTGATTATACATCTACCTTTCTTTACTCTTGTTCACTATGAAAAACATTGCGCTTATAGGCTTCATGGGGACAGGCAAGAGCGCCACAGGACGACTCATTGCCGCAGATCTCAAGATGAAGTTCATTGATATGGACTCGACGATAGAAAACCGCGAACAGCGCAGAATCTCTGAGATATTCGAAAAAGACGGTGAACCTTATTTCCGAAATCTCGAAAGGAACTTGATCACGGAACTTTCAGCCAATTCAGGACTCGTAATATCCTGCGGCGGCGGGATTGTGCTCAACCCCGACAATATCAGTGATCTGGAAAAATCCGGACTTGTCGCATGTCTTTCAGCAACGCCAGAGACAATACTGGAGAGAGTCAAAAACGACACCAATCGGCCGCTTCTTGCGGTTGCGGACAAGCTTGGCAAAATCAGAGAACTGCTCGCAAAACGCCAGCATCTATACGATGCAATTCCCTGCCAGGTAAAAACAGACAGCAAAACCATCCGTCAGGTTGCTGATGAAATCATCAGCGCGTATAAGAAAGGGTTATAGATTGTAGATGCTGCTAGTCGGCGCCCGCGGGCGTCGCAAGCAACGCCCCTACGATTGGCAGTGATGGAACAATTCATCAAGAACAAGGCACTGGAGCTCGGATTTTGCGCTGCCGGAATCGCGAATGCTGATGCTTCATCATCCATCGATCGATACGAGGAATGGCTGGCAAAAGGCCATTCAGCAGGAATGAGCTATCTCAGCCGCAACATAGACAAACGCAAGGATATCCGTAATCTCGAGCCATGGGCCCGTTCTGTAATCGTTGTCGCCGCCAGATACCCCTTGAATCATGCCCCCGGAAAAGGATTCTCAACATACTGCAGGGGAACGGATTACCACAAGGTCATAAAAGATAAACTCACCCTGCTCGGCGAGGAGATACAGAAGCGATCGCCAAACACAAAGACCCGCGCATTTACTGATAGCGCTCCAATACTTGAACGCGAACTCGCCATCAAATCAGGCATTGGATGGCAAGGCCGACATGGCCAGATAATTCACGAAACCCACGGTTGCTGCATACTACTCGGCGAATTACTCACAGACCTCGTTCTTCAAGCAACGCCTCCAGTTAGGGACCGTTGCGGAGACTGCCGGATTTGCATCCAAAGCTGCCCGACAGGCGCGCTTTCCGAAACTAAGTCTGTAGATGCTCGCAAATGCAGATCATACCTGACAATCGAACACAAAGGAGTGTTTACACCGGAGCAGGGCTCGCTTATCGGACAGTCTGTCTTTGGCTGTGATATATGCACAGCGGCCTGCCCTTACAACGCCGACACTGATAACAGCAGGATCATACCTGAATTACGGGAAAGAGATCTGCCGTCAGCATTCGACATCCTTTCAATGAACAAGGAAGACTTCGACCGGCAATTCAACGACACAGCAGTCCATCGCACCGGCCTGAATCGTCTCCAACGCAACGCTAAACAAACGATTGAGAATCAATCGTAGTCTAATCACGCAGTGATTAGACTGCTGATTGATTTTTTATGTCTATAAGTTTAAGATTCACCCCATATGAAAAGAAAAGAAATATTGACCGTCTGCTGCGCCAACATGCCGTTTGCAAAAGAGGCATTTGAAACCATCGGAGACACATTGGTGATCGACGGCAGGAAGATAACCAGCGAGCATGTCCGCCGAGCCAACCTGATGGCCATCCGCTCCACCACTAAGATTAGCGAGGCTTTGCTCTCTGGCAGTTCCGTTAAGTTCGTCGGCACAGCAACGATCGGCACTGACCACATGGATATTCCATACTTTGACAAAGCCGGCATAAAATGGTGCTTTTCGCCCGGCTGTAATGCCAACAGCGTCGCGGAGTATATAGCCTGCGCTTTACTGAGCCTTGCCAACAGGGACAATCTGCAACTGCGCGGATTAACTATCGGCATTATCGGGGTCGGTAACGTCGGGAAGCTCGTAGCAAAAAAAACAAAAGCGCTGGGCCTGAACGTGCTGATGAATGATCCTCCTCGCGAAGCGAAAGAAGCACCAGGCGAGACAATCTGGACGGGCATCGACGAGCTGTTGAAAAAGTCGGACATCATCACCTTTCATGTTCCGCTAGAAAAGAACGGCAAATGGCCGACATACCAGATGATTGACAAAGCGTTTCTAGCGAAGACAAAACCGGGATTACTGTTCATCAACTGTGCCCGCGGCGGAATCATGAATACCGATGCAGTACTTGATGCTTTCAGCAAAAAACACATCTCACGCATGGTGATCGACACATGGGAGAAGGAACCTGCGATAAGAAGCGATATGCTTACGCTTGCAGACATTGCAACTCCTCATATTGCCGGACATTCGTTTGAAGGCAAGGTTAACGGGACTGTCATGGTGTATCGTGAAGCCTGCGCTTTTCTCGGCATTAAACCCGAATGGTCTGCAGAACCGCTCATGCCGCCGCCTGTAATACCGATTGTTGATCTGGACGCGAAAGGCCTCAGCCTCGAGAAGGCGTTATGGCAAATATGCGGTAAGATTTATAACATTGAGGCAGACTCCGCGCGCTTCAAAGCTGTCAGCTGCGATATGTCCGAACACTTTGACAATCTGCGCAGAAAATATCCGATGCGACGAGAATTCCGGTTTACCAAAGTTAACCTTAAAAACGCCTCGCAGGAGCTATCAGCTGCAGTCAAGTCACTTGAGTTCGACATTACTTAAATGAAGATTAAACTGATCAAACAGACTCCATTTGGGGCTGTAGGCATAGTATGGTCAGCAACGCGGGATTGCCCAAAAATCGCCAGAGTTATTCTTTCCAAGCCTGACCTTCCAGATGAAGCACAGTTATCGGCCAATTATCCAGGCTTGACGGCAGGCTCCTGCGCTGAAATAGCCGAGGTGGCATCAAAAATAAGAGCCATACTGGAAAGAGAAGTCGTTGAGATTCCCATCGATACAATTGATCTGAATGACTGCCCTCCGTTTCAACAATACGCTCTTCGTGCAATTCGCAAGATCCCGCGAGGCAAAGTCAGCACCTACCAACTCATCGCCCTCAAGCTTGACAAACCCGGTGCGGCACGAGCAGTGGGCAATGCGATGGCAAACAATCCATTCCCAATAATCATACCATGTCATCGCGCAATCCGCACTGACGGCACCCTGGGCGGCTACCAGGGCGGCATAACAATGAAGCGCCGCTTATTAGAAATAGAAGGCGCAGACATTCATTAGACGCTAGAAATAATGCCGCCTTGCAGACTTGAATGCATCTTTGATATGTCGAATCTTATACTCCGATGGATCATCACCAACCACTTCTACGACATCGAATCTATAATAAATTTGTTTATTCTTCAGCCGCCTGATGTACTCCCAGGCCGCCTTGGTAAGTGACTTTATCTTACCTCTTTTAATGGAATCAATGGGCCGTCCAAAGACTTCGCCCGAACGAGTTTTGACTTCGACAAAGACCAGCACCTCGCCGTCGCGCGCGACTATGTCCAACTCATACCGTCCCTTGAACCTCACGCGTCTACCAAGAATCTTGTATCCGATACTTTTCAGGTATTTAGCGGCAGCTTCCTCACCAGCTTCGCCAAGCTTCAGATGCTCCGGCTTATCATCCCCACGCACCAGGCCCATTACCTTTCTTAGCCACGGAATCATGTTTTGCCACCCGCTACATGAATATACCGGCTCAATTTATCGATTAGCACCTCGGCCAATCTTGATTTCTCAGAGAAATGCAAAGAAACAAGTTCAGCCAGGCTCCCAGGATCAGAACCACGACCTAGGGCAATTGCACGCTGCACGCATTTGTGGTGCAGGGTTCGATCCATTGTGCTTTCCATACTGCTCCTGTTCTGCTGACTCTCTAACGCTCGTCAACGTTGCGCAGCGGCAAGCGTCAGCGAGTCAGCGCAATGTTCGTACCGATGCTCGATTCCCGACTGTATACCAGAACCTCAAAATCCTGTCTGTCAGGCTTTGTCTTACATTAGGGATAGGAGATTACGTACACGGTTTGGCAGTTTTCCAGTTTATCACCAGGCGAGACACCGGGACTACACTTAAGATCCACTATACAGAAGCACGAGATGCGTCATCAGCCATCAACCGAAGAATGCAAGTAAATGTGGGCGTGCGACTAATGACCTTCTACTTCTTCGCAAAAATCGCTTCGGCTTCTGCGACTGGGCGGAATGAGCGGCGGTGTTCAGGACAGGGCCCGTATTCCAGCAATGCCTGCATGTGCTGTTTGGTGCCGTAGCCCTTATGCTTCAGGAAACCATACACAGGATATTTGTCATGAAGTTCGTCCATTATCCTGTCACGGGTGACTTTTGCAACGATACTCGCCGCCGCTATAAGCAGACTCTTCGTGTCACCCTGTACTATTGCGGTGGAAGAACACGGCAGTCCTTTGACAGGCAGTCCATCTACAAGTACATGTTCGGGCATTGACGGAAGCGCCGATACGGCCCGGCCCATGGCCATATAAGTCGCCTGGAGAATGTTGAACTTGTCTATTTCTGTGACCGATGCCAGACCTGTGCCAAAATGGATACCGGCAGCACCGGTAATGACATGAAAAAGCTTTTCGCGCTTTAGCGGAGTAAGCTTCTTGGAATCGTTTATATCTTTGAGAAGAAGATCCAGCTCCCTTTCGGCCAGCTCACGAGGGATCATCACCGCAGCCGCGGATACCGGTCCGGCGAGAGGACCTCTGCCTGCTTCATCAATGCCGGCGAGAAAAACAATACCGGATGCCCAGAGCTTACGCTCATGCTCGAGCAGGTCAGGCACTATTAGCTCCGTGAAGTCTTAAGCTTTGCTCTCTTACCAGTCAGATCGCGCATATAATACAGCTTGGCCCTGCGCACATCCGCTGAGCTGTCTACCTCGATCTTCTTGATGAAAGGGGACTGGACAGGGAACACGCGCTCCACTCCAACTCCGTGCGATATCTTGCGGACAGTAAAGGTCTCTGTGGAGCCTGTGCCATCACGTGCTATAACCGTACCGGCGAACAACTGTATTCTCTCCTTGCCGCCTTCAACGATGTTCACATGGACCTTGATGCTATCGCCGATCTTGAATTTTCCCTTTTCCTTGTCGACGCCCTCTGCCCTCAATTTACGTATAATTATTGATGTCATGATTTATTCTCCACTCAGTTATAGATCATTCTTTCTTTTTCTTTTTCCGTATAAGAACCTTTGCAGGTCTCTCACCAGCATCCAATTTGTGCTTTTCTATTAAGTCAGGCCGCCTTTTCCTTGTCCTGTCCAGCGCCTGATCACTCCGCCATTTCGCTATCTCAGCATGGTTCCCTGACGATAAAATGCCTGGCACCTTCATCCCGCGAAACTCTGACGGCCTCGTGTACTGCGGAAATTCCAGAAGCCCTTCACTGAATGATTCTTCAGCCGCCCCATCCTCCGCGCCTAGCACACCGGGTAACAGTCTCACCACCGAGTCAATCACCACCGCCGCCGCTACCACGCCATTAGTCAAAACATAATCGCCTATCGAGACCTCATCCGTCACAAGCTTCTCGCATACGCGCTCATCCACACCTTCATAATGACCACACACAAACACAAGGTGCTTTTCCTGAGAAAGTTCCCTTGCATATGCCTGATCGAACCTGCGCCCCTGAGGGGTCATAAGTATGACCCGCGCCTTTTCACCAGCCACGGACTCAACCGCCTTAAAAATCGGCTCCGGCTTCATGACCATCCCAGGGCCGCCCCCGTATGGCCTGTCGTCGGTGGTCCGATGCACATCATCCGTGCACGTCCTCAAGTCTACCATGTTGAACCTAACGATATTCTTATTGGAAGCACGCTTCATCATGCTCTCCTCCAGAAAGCCTTTTAGCATCTGAGGAAATATCGTTATGACATCGATGACTATAGGTTCAACCATATAAAAGCAGTCGTGGACACTTATTTAACCGCTTTTTTTGCCTTTTTAACTATGCTTTGCACTGTTTCAGACATCTGGGCGCCCTTGCTAACCCAATAATCAATCCGATCAAGATCAAGCTTGTAATTAGCACCCTTTTTCTTCGGATCATACCAACCGAGGAGCTCTAAGCTCTTTCCATTTCGCGGGCAACGACTATCGCATGCAGCGACACGAAAAGATGTATCGTTCTTTGCCCCTGCCCTTCTCATCCTAATTTTAACTGCCATGTAACCTCCATAAAAGTGCGTAAATTGCCATTATCTCCGGACAAAAGCAAGCTTTCTGAGCAATTATTTAAGGCTCAGGGTTTCGGCACCCTTTTGTTTGAATTTTAGCTTATCCTTAACGGCCGACACTTCGATATCCTCTTTGGCTGTCAACTTACCATTGAGAATATCATCTGAAAGCGGGTCTTCAAGGTACTTCTCTATGACTCTGCGCATAGGTCTGGCACCCATGGCAGGATTGTAACCTTTCTCCAGCAGGAACTCTCGTGCCGCCTTATTGACCTTAACGTGCTTCCCCTTGGCTTCCAGCCTCTTGCACACTTTGCCCAGCTCTATATCCAGTATTGTTGACACATCTTCTCTGCTCAACTGCCGGAACACAACCACATCGTCAAACCGGTTCAGCAGTTCCGGTTTAAAAACCTTCTTGGCATCTTCCAACATCTGGGTCTTCATCTGCTCGTAATCGGCATTCTCCGTTGCCCCGCTGAAGCCAAGCCCGCCCTTCTTGATAGTATCAAAACCAAGATTGGAGGTTAGAAGAACAACAGTATTCCTGAAGTCAATATGACGGCCAAGACTGTCAGTCAGCTTGCCTTCTTCCATAATCTGCAGCAGCATATGCATCACATCCGGGTGCGCTTTCTCCACCTCATCAAAAAGAACGACCGAATAAGGCCGCCTACGCACTTTCTCCGTCAGCTGGCCGCCCTCTTCATGCCCCACATATCCCGGCGGAGAACCGATCATCCTCGACGTGGTGAATTTCTCCATATACTCAGACATGTCGATCTGTATTAGCGCATCAGCATCATTAAACATGAACTCTGCCAGCGCCTTGGCAAGCAGTGTCTTGCCGACTCCTGTAGGACCAAGCAAAATGAACGAACCTATCGGCCTGCGCGGATCCTTGAGATCAGCACGCGAACGTCTTAGCGCTCGTGACAGCGCAGCAACCGCATAATCCTGACCTACAACCGTCTTCGATATCTCCTTCTCCATATCCAACAGACGCGTCAGCTCCTTGGTATCCATCTTCTTTAGCGGAACCCCCGTGGCACGCGACACAACGACCAGGATATCGTCAGCAGTAACGACCAGACTGTTTTTGGCATTCTCTTCCTTCCACTTCTTTACCACGCCTTCCAGCCCTTCCCTCTCCTTACGTTCGGCATCGCGATAAGTTGCAGCCTCTTCGAACTTCTGGTGCCGGATCGCGTCTTCCTTCTTTATTCTTATCTTCTCTATATCGGCTTCACGCTCCCTTAGATCAGGTGAACGCGTCGTTGAAAGTATTCTCACCCGCGCACCGGCCTCATCTATCATATCAATCGCTTTATCGGGCAGATACCGCCCTGTGATATAGCGGTCCGACAATCGCACGGCAGACTCCAGCGCCTCATCAGTGTATGACGCATTGTGATGCTTCTCGTATTTATCACGAAGCCCCTTGAGGATCAGTATCGTCTCATCGACTGATGGCTCATCCAGCCTCACTGGCTGGAAACGTCGCTCCAGTGCGGAGTCCTTCTCGATATACTTCCTGTACTCGGTCAACGTCGTAGCCCCTATGCACTGCAGTTCACCTCGGGCCAGTGCCGGCTTGATGATATTCGATGCATCCATCGTTCCTTCTGCGCCGCCTGCCCCGACTATGGTATGCAATTCATCAATAAACAGTATCACGTTCTTAATTCGCTTTATCTCATCCATCACGGCCTTGATGCGCTCCTCGAACTGGCCCCTGTACTTGGTACCGGCTATCATCAGTGCCATATCCAGCGTAACGACCCTCTTATCGCGCATTATGTCTGGAATATCACCGGCAACCACTTTCTGAGCAAGTCCCTCGACGACCGCAGTCTTGCCGACACCAGCATCACCGAGCAGAACTGGATTGTTCTTGTTGCGGCGGCAGAGTATCTGTATCACGCGCTCCAGCTCTTCCTGTCTTCCTATGAGCGGATCCAGGTCGCCCTTCCTCGCCAGCTCAGTAAGATCACGGCCAAAAGTGTTCAACGCGGGAGTCTTTGAATCGGGCTGTTTGGCCTGCTCCTTTTGCGCCTTCTTCTCCTGTCCCGGCTGACGCATCGGCGGCTCTTCGTCCAGTTCGAAGTTAGGGTCGAGTTCCTTCATCACCTCACGCCGAACGGATTCAAGATCGACATTGATGTTGAGAAGGACCCGCGAAGCCACTCCTTCGCCCTCACGCAGCAGCCCAAGCAGTATGTGCTCGGTTCCTACATAGGTATGATGTAATGCCTGCGCCTCGGATACTGCAAGCTGAAGAACCTTCTTCGATCTTGGCGTGAAAGGAAGATTTCCGACTGTCTTAGTCTCGGGGCCATGACCGACGGCCTTTTCCACCTCGAAACGGACGCTCTCCAGCGAAACGCCCATCTTCTCCAAAACTGCCACAGCTACACCCTCACCAAGCGCTATAAGGCCCAGGAGAAGATGCTCTGTCCCGACATAAGGGTGATTGAAATTATCCGCCTCTTTGCGCGCAAGCTGTATCACCCGCTGCGCCCTTGGCGTGAAATTAGAGAAGTTATTCATATATTCCTGCTTTCGTATTGTCTTGCCACTAACGTGATTCTTCCTTCAACTTGCGACGCACCACTTCAGACCTCAACTCGTCGCGCTCCTCTGACGAGAGAATCTTGCCATTAATCTTCTGCAGGTGCCCCGGTTGAGTCAAGAGTATTGTTTCATTGATAAGCGGTACCGAGATATTCTTCACAAGTCCGTAATAGATCCCGAGCCGAAGTATAGAGAGAAGATCTATGGCCTCGCGCGAAGTCAACAGGCGTGCGTTTGCAAGAATGCCGTTAGCGCGGCCAATATGATCAAGCACGAGCATCCTGTTCTTCTCCATCAGCCGGTCACGCGCATTGAGTTCGTGCGCAACAACGCTGGATATCATTCGCACGAGTTTCTCGATGATTTCCTCTTCTGTCTCACCAAGAGTTGACTGGTTCGATATCTGAAACATGTTTCCGAACGCATCTGTTCCCTCACCCAGCATCCCTCTCACAGCAAGCCCAAGAGAATTCAGCCCTTTGATGACCTTATCAATATCGTTGGTAAGTTTCAGCCCGACAAGATGAAGCATCACGCTGGCACGCATTCCAGTGCCGACGTTAGATGGGCAGGATGTAAGATACCCCAAGCCAGTCGAGAATTCATAATCCAGATACTTCTCAGATTCGGTGTCTATGGCATTGATCTTCTTCCATACACTCTCAAGCTCCATGCCTGGGCTTATCGTCTGCATCCGTATATGATCTTCCTCGTTTATCATTATGGCGGTATGCTCGTTCTCAGCCAGAATCAATCCGCTGCCGATACCTTTCCCGGCAAGCTCATAGCTTATCAGATGCCGTTCTTTCAGGACTTCCTTCTCCATAGCATCCACAGAGCCCATATCTACATAGACCTGTTCGTGCAGCACCTTGACTTTGGCAAAGGCTTCTTTGATCCTGCTACAGACCTTAATGGTATCTTCCTTATCCATCCAGCCCGGGAAACGGGCGCCCCTGATATTACGAGCAAGGCGAATGCGCGTGCTGATAACAACACCGGTATCCCTGTCCATCGCAAGCCAGGCGCCTTTTTGTTTGACTAGATCGTCAATAATCATGTTTATTTTGCGGCCGTTTTGGCCACTTTCTTCTTCAATTTATTGATTTTATCCCTGATCAGGGCCGCGTGCTCATAATTTTGACTGTTTACGGCGTCTTCAAGATCCTCTTCAAGCTCAACCAATGCCATGGAACCCTGCTCCTTGCGGGGCACTTTCCCGACATGAACAATATCCTCGTGCATATTCTCGATTGACGGGAATACCGCATCCAACAAGTAGTCATAACACCTGCCACAACCCAGCCTGCCGAGTTTTCTGAAGTCAGACAGCTTCATCCCGCACTCCTTGCACTCTGATTCTGGCCCCACCGCATCAGTCTTAACGGCAACGGGAGCATTACCAAACAGGAAATCACCAAGCCCTTCCGGTGTCTTGATGTTGATCCCCCCGGCGCCAATGTCGATTCCATGCACAGAAGCACACTCCTGGCAGACCATTACCTCTTTGGCCTCCCCATTGATCACCTGCTTAAAATGCACTACAGACTCATTCTTGTTGCAAAGCTCACACTTCATAAATATCCCCATATCAGACGGGTAATAGTACCAAATACCACTGATAAGACAAAAGCGAAATTATTGAGCAGATTTCTAAAACTCGTCTTTGCAGGTAATTACGCCTACTTACAATTTGAGAGTCCTGATTATGTCAACAGCGGAAAGCGCGCCCTGTCGGAGGATGACAGGCTTGCCGCGCTTGACTTCCACAACTGTGCTCGCCACACCAACCCGTGATCGTCCTGCATCCAAATACACGGCAACGCTTCCGCCTAGTTCTTTGACGGCGGCGGACACTGTAACAGCAGGGCAATTTCCGCTGATGTTCGCACTGGTAACACGCAGAAGCCCGCCTGCCTTTCTTATAAGAGATCGGGCTATCTCATTGTCTGGCACCCTTACCCCCTCCTTGCGCCTACCAGCCTTAAGCACAAGGGTAAGCGGGCCAGGCCAATATTTATCCGCCAGTTTTTTCTCGTTCTTCGTCAAACTTATCCCATTGCCGGATAATGACCCCACATCCGAAGCAAGCATAGCTATCGGTTTTCCGAAGTCACGCTGCTTGGCTTTGAATAGCTTATTTATGGCGCTTTTGTTGTCCGGCATGGCTGCAAGGCCGTACACTGTATCAGTGGGAATCACAACAAGGCCACCCGATTGCAACGAGGCAAGTGCTTCATCCAATGCAGCACTAAGATTGCGCTTATTCAGCTTTATTATCTTCATTCGTGTGACATCCCTGTATACCGACTTGCGTAGCCAGTGAAGTAATTGCATGGGCAAGATCAACGGCACGCCGGAGAGTCCGGTCAGAAGTCAAGGTCAACTCGTCTTCCTTCTGTTTCCTGGCAGCATCAGAAGTATATCTCCTCACAAGCCCGCGCTCAGGCTCCTTGCTTTCCAGATTTATCCCTACCTCTTCCTTAACAGCAATATCCGGCTCAACCCCGGTTCGTTCGAATTCGCAACCAAGCACCTTGATCTTTGAAACAGCAAGATATATCTTGCGTGTCGCGTCCAGGTCAAGCCAGCGCCTCATACAAGGATCTCCTCTAGTCGCAGCACCCGTCAAGAGCACGCCACTCTTGCCTTTCAGCAACGCGGCAAAGAATTCTGAAGCATCCGCTGTACTGTTATCCACCATGACGACCACAGGAATGTTGGCCGGTTTTATGACATGGGACTCCGCCTTCCGGATATAGCTGGTAACGATATTCCCTTTGAGATCCTCGACCGAATAAAGCTTGCCGGTGGCTGAATGCAGAAGCTCCGCAGCCTGACAGGCAGTAGAATAATCGTCTCCGTCTGCCGCCCTTAGATCAATAATCAGCGCAGACTGCCCGGCAATAGAACTCTTTACTGCGTCAACTATATTAGATGCATCATTGGCATGAAAACCGTTGATCAGTAAACATCCGATATGGCCATAGTATTCCGCCGTGGAATCCAGCGACTTCTCGGCCTGTATGCCGAAGTCATCCTTATCTCGCAAGCGTGCACGCCTGTCTACCGCCTGAACAGCCGATTCAATGGCTCCCGACTCCAGCGCCGCCCTGTCATAACCATACCCGGCCTGATCGAGAAGCCTGATTAGGGCACCGAAATCAGCTGGCGCAGTATTGGTCCGACCACACAGAAACGTCGCAAAGAATACAGCATAAGCAGCCGTAACAGCCAGCAAGGTATTATTACTTCTTAAGCTCAGACTGGACCTTCGCATTTCCGCTTATGACTTTACCCTTAAGAGCAACCTTATACTCCAAGAGTTTTTTCGAAAGCATCGGCTTATCAACCGCCAGAATCTGGACAGCAAGAATGGCGGCATTGACCGCGCCAGCACTACCCAACGTAACAGTTGCCACAGGTATCCCGGCCGGCATCTGTATGGTTGCAAGTAGTGCATCTATGCCGTTGAGCGCTCCGCCTTTTATCGGCACTCCAATGACAGGTAGAATTGTATGGGAAGCAATAACACCAGCCAGATGAGCAGCGCCACCGGCAGCAGCTATGATAACTTTTATACCGCGGCGTGAAGCACGCTTGGAATAATCCGACGCCAGGTCCGGCGTCCTATGCGCAGAAAGTACCCGGACCTCATGCGAAACCCCGAACGTAGCAAGCGTCTTAACAACATCGTGCATCATCGGCCAGTCAGAATCACTGCCCATCAATATTCCTACCAAAGGTTTTGTTCCGTTACTCATCTTAACCCCGCCTTTCTTGCTTATCTGGACATTTCACGTCCGAATTTAATTGCCCTGTTGGCAATGTCCGACCTGTATTGCGCCTGATCATATGCTATGTACGTTAATGCCTTATACGCCTTTGATCGTGCCGAAGCATGATCCGCGCCTAGCGCTGTCACGCCTAGCACCCGCCCTCCGCTTGTCACCACATTCCCATTACACAAACCAGTACCTGCATGAAACACAATGACATCCTGAAGTTTGCCTGCCTCTGCCAGGCCAGTGATCACCTTTCCCTTTTCATATTTATCAGGATAGCCGCCCGAAGCCATGACAACGGTGACACAGACGTCTTTGCGCCACTTGACCATTTCATCCCGCAGCACGCCATCGACGCAAGCCATAAGCACCGGAGCGAGGTCGCAATCCAGCCGCGGCAGGATGACTTGCGTCTCAGGATCACCGAAACGGCAGTTGAACTCCAGAACCATAGGCCCCTTCTCCGTCAGCATCAACCCTGCATAAAGCACACCTTTGTATTCGATTCCCCTCCTGCGCAGCTCGGCCAGCGTCCTCTCAAACACCTCTTCGCGGATGAAGGGCCATAGAGAATCGGTAACAATCGGAGCCGGCGAGTATGCACCCATCCCGCCCGTGTTGGGACCCTCGTCATTATTAAAAACCCTTTTGTGATCTTGCGCAGAAGACAGCATGACAACATTGCGGCCATCCACAAGGGCAAGAATAGAAGCCTCCTGTCCTATCAGACATTCCTCTATAATCGCCCTAGTCCCGGCAGAGCCAAACACCTTCTTTACAAATATGTCGTCAATCGCGTTGAGAGCCGACTTCTCATCTGCGCAGACATAGACCCCTTTCCCTGCGGCCAGTCCATCAGCTTTGATGACCACAGGACCGCCTTTGCCCTTGATATACATGATTGCCGTATCAGCATCGTCAAATTTTTCAGAAAATGCGGTTGGCACTCCGCCCTTTACCATGACATCCTTGGAGAATATCTTACTCCCCTCTATCTGAGCCGCGGCCTTCGATGGCCCGAATACCTTGAGGCCCGCAGCCTGAAACAAGTCCGTAAGACCTTCACACAAAGGCACTTCCGGCCCGACCACCGTAAGATCAGGTCGATTTGCCTGGGCCCATTTCAACAGACCATTGATATCCTCCGCTGCTATATCAAGAGTGGTCGATAGACCTGTAGTACCTGCATTACCCGGAGCGCAATACAATTCATGCTTTACGCTATCCCGAGAAAGTTTCCATATAATCGCATGTTCACGGCCGCCACTGCCGACAACTAGAATTTTCATAGAGCGGAAGAATAAACAATATATACAACCCGGTGCAAATCCTAAATGCGTTTGATTTCCAGCGTCCCCAAAAGAGGAATACCTGCACAATCACGTCAGCAACCCGGCATTGACCATCTAAACCGGAAGATGTTAATATCGAAAAGTGAAGGATTGCACCATAAGAACAACCAGAAAAGAGTTCATTGCCACCGGCATCTGCGCAGGTGCTTATTGTGCCATACCAGGCCAAGCTTCAGCAGAAACGCCAACACGACCGGACCTGTTTGAGGCACGGTATTACGAGAAAGCAAACAATCAACTGGTAAAATGCAAGCTCTGCCCCTGGAAATGCAACATATCCAAAGGCGGCCTTGGCAAATGCAGAGTCAAGATCAACCATAACGGCAAACTGTACTCACTGGTCTACGGCAAACCCTGCGCAATGAATCTTGACCCCATAGAAAAAAAGCCGTTCTTCCATGTTTACCCCGGAACCAAGGCGTTCTCCATTGCTACTGCGGGATGCAACTTTGTCTGTAAGTTCTGTCAGAACTGGGATATCTCCCAAATCGAAATCGATAAAGTAAATGTTCCATATCAGTCTCCTCAAGACATCGCACAAAAGGCAGCGAACGCCCAGGCCAAGACCATTGCATACACTTATAGCGAGCCGACCATATTCAACGAGTACGTGGTCGACTGCGCCAAA
The DNA here is from genome assembly GCA_945883775.1 of Victivallis vadensis. Classification (GTDB taxonomy): domain Bacteria; phylum Verrucomicrobiota; class Kiritimatiellia; order UBA8416; family CAMCYG01; genus CAMCYG01. Next base: position 759 of record CAMCYG010000061.1, on the reverse strand, counting down.
GCGGCAAAGGATCTAGGCATAGAAAGCATAGTTGTCAGTAACGGATTCATTTGCTCAGAACCGCTGAAAGACCTGACTAAAGTCGTGAAAGCCATAAAGGTGGATTTCAAGGCATTCACGGATGACTTTTACGAGAACACCTGCGAAGGCCTTCTGGATCCGGTCAAGAAAAGCCTCAAGACCATTGTCGAATCCGGTACTTGGCTCGAGATCGTCGTACTCGTAATACCAACCTTGAACGACAACATGGACGACATTAAAAAAATGGCCGATTGGATCATCAAAGAGCTTGGGCCGGACGTTCCTCTGCATTTCACAAGATTCCATCCTGCCTACAAACTGCAGAATCTCACGCAAACCCCTCCGGCCATACTTGCGAACGCCCGAGCCACGGCTATGAAACAAGGCTGTAACTACGTCTACACTGGCAATCTGCCGGGAAATGACGGCGAGAACACCTACTGCCCGAAATGCAAAACCATGGTTATAAAACGTTACGGGATGATGACCATGTCCAACGGACTCAACGGCAATAACTGCCCCAATTGCGGCAACCACATTCCCGGCATCTGGAATTGAGCATTGCAAATACTATGTTGTCAATGAAGCAATAAAGGGATAACATCTTGTTTTGTAGCGGCGTAAATAAATACTGACACTAGGAAACCATATAATGCCATTGTCTCGAGAGAAAAAAGCAGCCTTGATGGGCTCGTCATATATCAGAAAGATTATGGAGCACGAAGAGGCACTTCAGAT
>CAMCYG010000060.1 GCA_945883775.1 Victivallis vadensis | reverse complement strand
ATGAATGGGCTTCAAAACGGAAACACGACCTTCACTAGGACATACACCAACGGCACTTCGGTGAACATCACCGCCCCTTACATCTATGGCTCGAGGGTCTTTGAGAAGTGGGCCGAAGGCGGCAGCGATCTCACCACCAACCTCACAGTTTCTGTGGCCATGAACGCCAATCATACCATTACCGCCTCTTACGTTGACACCAAGATACTCACTGTCCAGTCTATAAACCCGGCCTCCGGTGTTGCCATCACCGTGAGCAAGCCTGACATTAACGGCAATGCCAATGCCACAACACTGTTCAGCCGCCAGTACACCAACAACTCCCTGGTAGACATCACCGCACCTTATCGCTCGGGTTTTAAAGTTTTCGAGAAATGGACGGAGGGAGGCTCTGATGTCACCACCAACCTCACCACCTCGGTTACCATGTCCGCTGACCACACGCTGGTCGCTGTTTATGTCGATGCCATGACTCTGACCGTCGAGGCCACTGACAATGGAATTCCAATAATTGTCGGAACCACCGACATCAACGGAAACAAGAACGACAACACCACATTCTCGAGAACCTACACCAACTCGCCTAATGTCGACCTCACAGCCCCGCGCATCGCAGGAACCAAGATATTCGTGAAATGGACCGAGGGCGCCGCAGACATCACAACCAATCTAACCACAACAGTCGCTATGGGCGCCGACCACACGCTTAGAGCAAACTATATTGACTTTAAGACTTTGATCGTCCAGGCAACCGAACCAAGCATAGCCATAACAGTCGACACAGCCGACATCGACGGATTGACGGACGACACAACGCAGTTCGACAGATCGTACACCAACTCACCAACAGTGAACATCACTGCCCCTTACATTGTCGGCACTAAGGTGTTTGCTAAGTGGACCGAGGGAGGCTCCGACGTCACCACCAACCTCACCTCTGCCGTCAATATGTCTGCCGACCATACACTGGTTGCAAACTATGTCGACTCCTTCAATCTGAGAGTCGAATCCGTCAATCCGGCTTCAGGCATCGCCATAACTGTCGACACCATCGATGTCAACGGACTGCAGAACGACTCGACAACGTTCGACAGGCAATACACCAACGCGCCGACAGTAAGCATCACTGCACCGTACATTGTCGGCACTAAGGTGTTTGCCAAGTGGACCGAGGGAGGCTCCGACGTCACCACCAACCTCACCACTGCCGTCAATATGTCTGCCGACCATACCTTGGTGGCAAACTATGTCGACTCTTATAACTTGAGAGTCCAATCCGTCAATCCGGCTTCGGGCATCGCCATAACTGTCGACACTATCGATGTCAACGGACTGCAGAACGACTCAACAACGTTCGACAGGCAATACACCAACGCGCCAACAGTAAACATCACTGCCCCTTACATTGTCGGCACAAAGGTCTTTCAGAAGTGGACAGAGGGAGGTTCTGACGTCACCACCAACCTCACCACTGCCGTCAATATGTCTACCGACCATACACTGGTTGCAAACTATATCGATTCCTTTAACCTGAACGTCCAATCCGACAATCCCGTATCTGGCGTCGCCATAACTGTCGACACCATCGATATCAACGGACGGCAGAACGACTCAACAACATTCGACAGGCAATACACCAACGCGCCCATCGTGACCCTTACAGCGCCGACCAATCACTTGACCCTGACATTCGAGAAATGGTCTGACGGGACCATCACAACTACAAATCCAGTATTCCAGGTTACCATGGATAACAACCGGAATGTCGTCGCGACATATGTGCAGCTCCACACGCTTACTGTCCAGTCAGAGCCTGCAAACCTGCCAATGACTATCAGCCCCAGTGACTTTTACGGAGCAGGAGACGGCTCCACAACAGCATCACTCCCAGACCTGACCCGCAGGTACTTAGAAGGATCAACAATAAACATCACTGCACCGCCAAATGATGGGGTCTCATTGGTATTCAACAGATGGGTAAGAGATACCGTAACCACTGACACAAACCGCACGATTACAATAAACAACATAGCAGCAGATACGACCATCAAGGCATATTACACAAATGAAATCCCCCCATTGCTGCTGGATCTTGTTTTCAACCCGACATCGATGACCACTAACGATTCATCCGTCCTGACCGCCACAGCATCAGGTGGCAGTGGCACGTATGTAGATTACACTTACTGGTTCAAAATGGGCTGGTATGAACCTGCGGATCCCAACCCCTGGACCACGCAAACAACCTACAACGGAAGACCTGTAAACACATACACTGGCGACTACACAATAACCTACAGGGCTTATGTCACTGATTCATTCGGAGCAACCAGCCAGTGGGCCTATGCTACAGTGACTGTTACTGATTCTCCCACTAACGAGCCGCCAGCATCAAAGAACGTATATTAAGATTGTGAAACTAAAATTATATTTGTTTCCAGGTATCCTGCTGACATGCCTGCTCGTCATGACTATCCTGGGAGGAGGCTTGTTCACCGCTCCCGTATACTTATGCTCAGCGGCAATATTCTCACTGCTGGCATGGCATTATTACAGCGACACAGGTTCCGCAATCCTGATTCCTGCACCAGTATTAATATCAACAGTCATCATACTATTGATGGCAGCCTCGACATTCCCCCTGCCCTGGAAGCTTGACGCAATGACAGGCATTAAGCGTTTCAAACAGAACAATGTCGTACGCGAGGCAGTTTCCGCAGCGCACAGACTGAAAATGATAGAGTCCGATTCCTGCAGTTTCTCCACAACCCGTAACCGGTCCGGCACATTGAGAATATTGGCACTTGCGCTTTTCATGCTCGCAGCAGGCATCACCGCATCAGCTATGAACGAGAAACAGCGCAATCTTATTATCGCAACAGTACTGACCATTGGCGTGATATTTGCAGTTCTTGGCTATCTGCATCAATGGGTCTTGCAGAAAGACCGGACGATCTGGTGGTTCATACAATCACCCATGGGCCACCCCGTGGGAGCATTCGTCAGCCGCTCCACTCATGCCGGTTTTCTGGCAATGGTATCGCCCCTCGCCCTTGCCCTGGCATTTCAAGGCATCTACGCAAACCGGCCGGCAAAAGTCCTGACAGGAACCGCTTCGTATGTCATACTGACGCTCGCAGTAGCCAGCTCTCTGTCACGTGGCGCATTAGTGGCCATGGGCATAGGAGCCGTCGCATTCATCATACACAGCTTGTTCATTTCAGGCAGACGGCGCACGGCCCTCATCATCCCCCTGGTCATCCTCAGCATCATTGCCACACTTCAGCTCGCCCCGAAATTCACGAAACAGGATCATATAACGACTATTTCCCAAAGGATCGCAACCCTCTCTGATCCACTATCAACATCAAGCAGCATGCTAAGACTCAACCTCTGGGCAGATTCTTTAAAGATATTTCTGGATTATCCCATGATAGGCGCGGGTGCCAATGCATTCCGCGTCATCTACCCCCAATATCGCACAGAAACACATAGGGAAGCGTTTACACACACAGAAAACGAGTATCTGCAAATACTCGTCGATGGAGGCATGGTTGCTTCCGCACTTGTTATACTGTTAACAGCATCTTTCATAATTCGCTGGCGCCATACGGCCAGAAACAGGGATATGACCATGAACTTCTACGGTTCTGGTGTTTTTGCGGGCATCATCGTGGCCGCTACTCATAACCTCATCGACTTCCCAATGCATGTCCCGATATATGCATTTACTCTTATACTGCTGGTCACGGCGGCGATTGGAAACCCGCGGGACGTGCTCTCCAGCATTGCCGGCATAAAAATACGCACAAGAAACGCCGCCCTTGCTTCTCTTTGTGCAGCCACCATATGTATTTCCATTCCCGCCATCGGTGGCAAGAGCGCTATCTTCAGAGACACTCCACTACACGCGCCAAATTCAGCGCAGGACGCAATTCAAGGGATCGTCTGGACTCCGACTTCATGGCTGGCCTGGTCACACCTATACAGATACGCATCTATCACAACCAACCGCAACCAATACGTCTTTGCCGTGATGTGCCTTGATCAGGCGGCTCAATGCGATCCTAACAATTATTTACTATGGCGTTCGGTAGGAAAAGCCAGAGCAAGCATTGGCGATACCCAAGGGGCCGAACAGGCGTTCACGACTATGAAAAAGTTACGACCCTGGATGACCGCGCCAAAACCAAGAATCGAGGGCTATTAGACATGAACCAGATGGTCATAGGAGCCGCAATACCTTTCATCATTGGAATTATCATATTCTGCTTTAAAAGATTCAGAGCCAGCTTCAAGATGCTCGTGACGATCCCTGTCACGATGGCGCTGGGCGCTTTATGGGCAATTGCCCCTGATCTGCCCAGATTTTTCGGATTCTTAGCGCTTTATGACAAACTTTCACGTGATCCGCGCTGCGATATCTTCTTCTGGCATTACACTATCGACAAAATAGAGACCGACTCCAACATATTCCCAGCCCTGATGCTGATCATGATCATTTCCGTAACATGGGTGGCATTGCGGGAACTCCGGATATCAGAGGAGAACAGATGATGCTTAATTTTGTAATACATTTTGCCAGTGGAATGGCGCTGACAACCCTGTTGTTTTCCCCGCTGATAATCAAAGACATCATACTGGGGAAGCGCACAGCGAGACTGATAAGCAAAATGATTATCGGCTCATACCTGCTGGGCCTTTTCGCCATGACACCCAACGTACTTAGAATGCTTGGCGTTCCGCCTTCTGTCTACACGCATCCACTGATGAATATATTCCTTCTGCATCCGCTAGTTGAAAGCTCTCTTAAAGTCCATGGCGGGATGCTGATCGGTTCAGTGCTTTTCATGTGTTCCTCTACCGCGCAGTATGTCCTGATCCTTTTCGCTCTGATAATCAGCAAATCAAGACACTTCTTTGCGCAATAAGCACAGCGAAGAAAAACAAAACGTTTCTCACGGAGTTCACTGAGGGCACAGAGAAATTCCACTGGAAGCAGCAAGGAACCCGTCCTACCTTTCAGATCAGATTAAGAAGGAACAGCCTGTAATACCGTGTCAACGTACCTGCCCATGACGCCAGTCTGAGATAAGATCGCATATTTAGCATTAGCACCCAGCTGAGCCCTCCTGGCTTTATCATCCAGAAGCACCCGCAATGCTTTCTCCAGCCCTTCTACATCAGCCACTTCCACAAGAGCGTCATAAGCCTTGAGCAGATCAGCCACATCCCTGAAATTTGACACATTAGGGCCCATAACGACGGGCTTGCCGAGAAAAGCCGGCTCTATCATATTCTGTCCGCCCTGATTAAAAAGACTCCTTCCGACATAAACTATGTCGGCCACGGAATAAAAATTCACAAGCTCACCTGTGGTATCCACCAAACACACCGCACGGCCGGACACTTTACCGCTAAACCCGCCGGGATTATCACTCCGCTTTATACATTCAAGCCCCATCCCGCGAAGCTCGCCAGCGATTTCATTTCTTCTTTCCATATGCCGTGGAACCAGCACCAGCCTGAGCTCGGGATACTCGCACGAAAGCCTTGAATACACCCCTGCAAGCGCAACTTCCTCGCCGGGCCAGGTGGAGCCGCCGACTATCACTGTCGCGCCAGTCAGCCCGAACTGAGTCTTTAACATATCAGCATCCAGCGTCTTGTTTATCGAACCCACTACGATATCATATTTCGCATTCCCGACCACCTGCACCCTACCGCTGTCTGCACCAAGCGATACAAATCTGTCCGCATCCACTTTAGAGCGCATAAGAGCGAGATCGATCATCGCAATCACCGGCCGAAAGAAAACACCCAAGACCGCATACCAGCGGGCGGTCTTCTCGGCAATCCTCCCGTTGATTATGCACGTCCTTACGCCAGCTGACTTCGCCGCCCTTATCAGATTCGGCCATATCTCGGTTTCAGTCAGCAACAGCAGCCGCGGCCTGTAAAGCCGCATGGCACTCTCTGTTATCCACTGAAAATCCAGCGGCATATACACCAGCACATCATCCGCATGCTTTTTCTTTTTGCCTATGGCATGCGCGGTGGATGTCGTCGTCGATATCAGAAAAGCAGTCGCTGGCGCCTTCTTACGGAATGCCTCTATGAACCCCAATGCTATCTGCATCTCTCCCACGCTCACCGCATGTATCCAGATCCTTTCACGACTCTGGATAAGCGCAAGCTTGTCCGCGGCAAGAACACAGAACCTTTCCATGAAATCCCTGCCATAGCCACCGCGCTTGATCATCCGCCAGATAAAGCCCGGCAGAGCCAGCACGAAAGCGAACACAAGCAGTATATTATAGAGGATCCTGATCATGCCCTTGGATGAGCCTCCCCATAGACTTTCTTTAAACGTTCCACAGTGACCTGCGTATAAAGCTGTGTAGTCGAAAGGCTGGAATGCCCCAGCAATTCCTGCACACTCCGCAGATCAGCGCCGGCATCAAGCATATGAGTGGCAAACGAATGCCGGAGCGAATGCGGAGAAAGATTGGCATTGAGATTGGCCGCTATCAGATATTTTTTCAAAGCCCGCTCGATGGAACGAGTGGTCAGCGGTCCGCCCTGCAGATTCCTGAATATGTACCTCCCTGTCAACTTGCCCTTACCGGCAAAAAAGACCTCAGCTTTTTCCTGCATTGCCCGTATCGCCTTACAGGCCGGGCCGCCCAGCGGACAGAGCCGCTCCTTCTTTCCTTTTCCGCGCACCTTCACAATGCTTGAGATCAGATCGACTTCCGGCTCGGTCAGCTTTGAAATCTCGCTTACACGCCCGCCTGTACTGTAAAGCACTTCAAGTATGGCGGCATCCCGATGACCGGCGTACTGGGCTTCGGCGCTGCTGCTGTCCGGTCTCTCTTTAAGGCACTTCAGCGGTGCCTCAAGCAACCGCTGAGCCTCTGCAATCGACATGATATCAGGCAGTTTCCTTCCCCTTTTCGGTGCCCTCAGACCACTAAACGGATTGCCCGAACAGTATTCCTCACGCTCAAGGAATTTAAAGAAGGTCCTGATACTCGAGAGTTTGCGTGAAGTCGTCGTCGGCTCCATTCCCGCCTTCTGGAAGTCGATCAGAAATTTTCTGGCCGCATACTTGTCCACATCGACCCATTTGAATGGAGGTTTTGCATCAGCACCCCACTTGGAATGCACAAACTGACCGATGTCCATTAAGTAATTGGTGACGGTATGGGATGAAGCATTCTTCTCGTGCGCCAGATATCTGGAGAAATGATCCACACAGGGATCGATTACAGCCTCTATAGGACTTTTCTTCATGGATTCACCGTAAAACTCAGATATTCAGAATTCAGAATGGTAAACGGCAAGCCCGACTTGCTGTGATGCCAATCTTTGTTCTACCCACTGCCCCCGACTCCTGATCCCCAAAGTGGGCTAAGCCCACAACCCAAGACGGCTCACCCAGAGGGTTCGCCCTACCTTTTTAGAATATGCCCCGCCTGCAATGCTATGTACGGACAGGTAGGGAGAGGCGTCCCTGCCGAGCCGTATATTATTGGTTTTCATCGCTGTGCTCGGTACTGACTCCTGAATTCTGACTCCTGACTACCTGAATAATCAATCTTTCTTAAAGTACCTGTTATGCAGTTTACCAAGTGCTTTGTACTGCTTCTCGGATATGAACCCCTTGACCTTGAACTGACCATCCAGCGACTCATAGAATTTCTTGTCGTCGAAGACCATACGCCCTCTTTTCACGGGATCCTTCCATTTATCGACCTTCACAAGGTCGGCCAGCATCAGCTTGATATCTTCACTGCTTTGGGGATCGCTTTCCACCACTATATTAAGCGCACCCTTGATCGTCTCGAAATCCGGGATGTTCTTGGCGTTGGCGAGAAGAATGGTGTCCAACGCCTGGACCTGTTTCGGCGAAAGAGGATAACCACGACCCACCCTGGCATCGAGAGAATCAATGAACTTTCTTAACCCCTCCGACATCTCGACCTTCTTTATTATTGCCAGTTTCTGGATGACCTCCGGCTGGGGTTCCTGACTCAGAGACTCGTGACCGCCCAGCAATTTTGCCTTCTCCAGTATCCCGCCGAGCGAAGGAAGAACCTCGGTATAGTTCTTGGCTATCCTGTACAGGGTATCAAGTTGGCGCTTGGAAACCGGCTTGCTCACGCCTATCTGTTTCCTGATAGACACCACAAACTTCTGATCGCTGAAAGTCCTTTTCCCCTGTTTGACCTCCGGCTTCCAGTCCTTGACCTTCTCAACTGCTGCAAGGATCTCCAGCACGATACCCGAATCCGCAGGCGGCTCCTTTGCCTTATCCAGCCATTCCACAAATACCGCGTAGAAATCGGAAAGCATCTTTGTCCAATTCAGCTTCCCAAACTCGACCTCATCCAGAGACTTCTCCATAGTTGCTGTGAACTTCACATCGAACAGCTCATTCAGACAGGAGACCAGAATGGAGCTGACCTTACTGCCCAGCTCTGTTGGCGCAAGCGACTTAGACTGCTTCTCAACGTAAGCCCTTGCATGCAATGTATATATGATCTGCGCATATGTACTGGGACGGCCAACACCATTGCTTTCCAGCGCCTTGATCAGTGAAGATTCCGAATACCTCGGTGGGGGCTGGGTCTTCTTGAGCTCGCTCATCACATCCACGCATTCCAGCTTCTCACCCACGGCCACTTCAGGAACATTCTCGAATTCCTCGTCCTGCTCCTTCTCTTTTTCCCTGACAATGTCCACGCCGGTAAGCTTCATATAACCGGGGAAAGTGACTTGCGAAGCGGTCGCCTGAAGCAGGTAGCTGTTCTCGCCGCCGGGCCGCGCAGCGTTGATCTTGACCGTACGCAGGCCGATCTTAGCAGGCGTCATCTGCGACGCCACAAATCTCTGCCATATCAGCCGGTAAAGTTTGAAATCTGACGGATCCAGCATCTTTTCCAGACTCTCCGGAGTCCTGTTCACATCCGTTGGCCTTATGGCTTCATGCGCCTCCTGTGCGCCTGCTCTGCCCTTATAGAAGTTTGGCTTCTCAGGCATATATTCAGCCCCGTATTTACTGCCTATGAAATTCCTGACCGAATCCAGCGCCTCCTTGGCGATATTGAACGAGTCTGTCCTCATGTAAGTTATTAATCCGACGGGCCCCTCGCCAAGATCCATACCTTCATAAAGTTTCTGGGCTATGATCATCGTCCTGCTCGGAGAATAACCGTAGGCACTGAAAGCTGATTGCTGTAGCGAACTGGTTTTGAACGGAGGATAAGGCCTGCGGGTCACTTCACGCTTCGTGATGTCGCCCACCACATAGGCCGAAGCCTTAAGATCAGCCCTGACAGTTTCCGCCTCGTCAGTACTCTGCACATCCGCTTTCTTGTCATTTATCCTGAGCAGTTTCACCTTGAACTGGTCACGCGGATCGACCAGCTTCTTCAGCATTGCGCCAATGACCCAGAAGTCCTTCGACACGAACTTCTTTATCTCATCTTCCCTCTCGCAGACAAGACGCAGGGCAACGGATTGCACACGGCCGGCACTGAGTCCACGCCTTAACTTAGACCATAGCAGCGGGCTAACCATGTATCCGACCAATCTGTCCAGCACCCTGCGGGCCTGCTGGGCGTTGACCATGTTCAGATCTATTTCGCCTGGATTATCGATGGCATGCCTGACCGCCTGCGCAGTGATTTCATTGTAGTGGATGCGGTAGAACTTCTTACCCTCATACAGCCCGCCCAGCAATTCCTTGAGATGCCAGGCGATCGCCTCTCCCTCTCTATCAGGATCTGGCGCAAGGTATATCTCGTCCACCTTCTGGGCTGCTTTTTTAAGCTCATCAACCACCTTGTCACGGCCCTTGACCAGCACATACTTGGGCTTGAAACTGTCCTTTACATCCACACCGATGTTTTTAACGGGAAGGTCCCGGATGTGCCCCATCGAGGAGCGCACCAGAAATCCAGGTCCAAGTATCTTTCCAATTGTTTTGGACTTAGCCGGTGATTCCACAATTACAAGTTTATCAGCCATAACAACACCTTGTCTTTCAATTCAACGACCTGTTGACCAGCTCCACAATCCTGCCAGGCCTCATTTTTACCATACGTTTCATTTCCAAACCGACGAGCAGAGAACCCACTGCCGCCGAACTCATCCCTGTGCTTCTTATTAAAACATCTATTTCGCCATCGCCCGTGGAAAGCGCTTCGACAATCCGCTTTTCCTCATCTGAAAGCTTGGGCATCGGCAATTCTGCCGCAACATCACGCTTTCCCGCCGGACGCAACAGAAACTCGAATTCCGCCAGAATATCATCCACGCTCTCCACCAGCTTAGCGCCATCCTTCAAAAGCCGGTGACAGCCCATTGAGTTCGGAGAATCCACCCTGCCCGGGACAGCAAAAACCTGTCGACCCTGCTCCGCCGCCTGATTTGCCGTAATGAGCGCACCACTGTTACGGCCTGCTTCTATTACAAGAGTTCCCACGGTCATTCCGCTTACAATCCGGTTCCTCATCGGGAAGGTGGTCCTGTCAGGTTTCCGGCCCAGCGGAAACTCAGAAACAACAGCCCCAGAACAGGCAATCTTCTTTGCCAGTCCGGCATTCTCGGGCGGATAAAGATTATCAAGCGAGCCGCCGATTACGGCAATCGTCCGCCCCTTGGCGTCAAGAGCCGCCTGATGCGCACTGGTATCAACGCCCAGCGCCAACCCGCTGATAACTGTATAGCCAGCCACTGTAAGTTCGCGAGAAAGCCTTTTTGCTGTTTCCATGCCATAATGCGTTGCATGCCTGGTACCTACTACTGCAATGGAATGCCGGTCTGACGTCTCAAAAGTCCCCTGAACATACAGGGCCAGCGGCGGATCATGTATGGTCTTTAGAAGTTCCGGGTATTCAGGATCTATAAAAGTGACTATCCGGGCTCCAAGTTTATCCGCCTTATCCTGCTCCAGAACCGGATCCACAGACCCGCGCAGCTTCAAAACACTGGCAATCTTATCGGTTCCACACCCACGTAGCGCCTTAAGATCGGCGTCTGATCCCTCGAAAATGGCAGCCACAGAACCCAAATGTTCCGCCATTTTTCTGACGGTCACAGGCCCTACGCCCTGCATCATATTCAGCGCTATATATGCATCGCGTTCGTTCATAATACCTTGCAGAATACGCAGACAAATCGAGTCCATACGTATACACGTCTGTGGTAATTATCAGATTGTTTTCCGGATGACAAGCCCAATGACAGTAATTTAGAAATGCTGAAACATTTCTAAATTACAAGCATACAGTCGCCATAACTGTAGAAACGATAGCCGTTTGATATCGCCTGCTGATAAGTTTCCATCAGCATTTTCCTGCCGTCCGCGCTACTTCCAGAGCCGCAGAATGCGCTCGCCAAAGCAAGCAATGTCGAACGGGGAAGATGGAAATTAGTGAGGATGACATCCGGCACTTTAAAAGTATACGGCGGATATATAAAAATATCCGAATAGCCTGAACCAGGAATGACACGCCCGGCTTGATCGCTGGCCGCCTCCAAGGTCCGGACGACGGTCGTCCCGGTAGCGATCACACGCCGGCCCTCCTGCTTGGCCCTGTTAATCGCCTTAGCCGAGTCTTCACTGATCACATACCGCTCCGGATCCATCTTATGGTCTTCCATGTTCTCTGCCTTTACCGGCTTAAATGTTCCAGGCCCGACATGCAGGGTTATGCGCGTTACTTCCACGTGCTTTTGCGCAAGCCGGTCGAACATATCAGGGGTGAAATGCAGTCCGGCTGTAGGGGCGGCTACCGCACCAGCATTCTTAGCATACACCGTCTGATACGACTCAACATCCTGAACACTGTCAGGCTTATTCGCCATTCGCTTTATATATGGCGGCAGTGGAACATGGCCGTACTTTTTCATTATATCCAGCACTGGCTCAGAGGCCGAAAGCTCGACCTCACAGCCGCCGGTTTCAAGCCGGCGTATCAGCGTCGCCTTCAAGTCCCCATCGGCAAGGATTATTACAGCACCGTCTCTCAATCGCGTAGTTGGCTTGATAAGACATTTCCATCTATTGCCGGACAGGTTTTCAGTCAGCAAAACTTCTACCTTACCGCCAGTCGCTTCTTTCTTTCCATAAAGCCTGGCAGGCATGACCTTTGTATCGTTGACGACGAGCACGTCACCCGCCTTCAGGTATTCCGGCAGATCGCTGAACATACGGTGTTCGATCCTGCCGTTGGCGCGATACAGAACAAGCATCCTTGACGCACCGCGTTCTTTCGGCGGCTCCTGGGCGATGAGCTCAGGCGGCAGGACATAATCGAAGTCGGAAGTTTTCATTTGATTCAACCAATAACGGAAACCAATACAAAATCATTAACCGCAGATAAACAGTGATAACCGCAGATCCAGATAAATATTAACCCATCAGCGTTACTCGCCGATAATCTTGACGAGGACCCGTTTCTTCCTCATGCCGTCGAACTCGCCGTAGAAGATGCTCTCCCATGGACCGAAATCCAGTTTTCCGCCGGTGATGGCAACAACAACTTCCCGACCCATGACTTGCCTTTTCAGATGCGCATCGGCATTATCCTCTGCGCCATTATGGTCATACTGGGAATGCGGCTTCTCTGGCGCCAGCTTCTCCAGCCACCGCTCGAAGTCGGCATGAAGGCCGCCCTCATTGTCATTTATGAAAACGCTGGCCGTGATGTGCATCGCGTTCACAAGACACAGGCCCTCCTTTACACCGCTCTCTTTCAGGCACTGCTCAACCTGTCCCGTGATATTGATAAATTCGCGCCGTTTCGACGCACAGAACCAAAGCTCTTTCCTGTATGATTTCATTTATAGAGATCCTCCAAATAACGAACCAGGTACGCCACCAAACGAAGACGGCTCGGCCAGAGGCCTCTCCCTACCTTTATTCCGGAAAGGTAGAGCGAACCGTCCACGGTAAGCCGCAACTTCTAAGCAAAAAAAACATTTACACGGCGGAACCAAGATTTCTAACAGAATTAACAGAATATTATGTACATTCTGTGGCTAAATAAAAAATGGACGACCTTGGTGTATACTATACACCGAACATTAAATATAAGGAGGTCGTCCAATGAAGAAGGTAGTGTATATGGGGTTAGATGTCCATTCCAGAAACAGCGTAATCAGCGTAATGGATGAACAAGGTGAGTATTTGAAGGATCTTACTTGTCGGACAACAGAGGCTGAGTTGATAAGGCTTGTTAAGTCTGTTGAAGCCAGCGAGAAACGTTTGGCGGTAGAAGAGAGTTCTTTGGCGCAATGGGTGCTGCAAGTGTTAAGTCCACATGTGGCTGAGCTGTTCATATGCGATCCAACTGAGAACTACCTGATATGCAGAAGCAGCAATAAGCGGGATGAAGTAGATAGCCGTAAGCTGTGCAGACTTCTGAGACTGGGTGAGCTGAAAAGAGTTTATCATGCGGAAAGCGACGACAGAGCTATATTCAAAGGAGCAGTGCAGCACTATCTTGATTTAAGGAACCAGCAGGTAGCATTGAAGCTTAAGCTGAAAGCCATGTACCGGCATTGGGGCGTTCTTGATGTAGAAGGGACAAGCGTTTATAGCCAGAAAGGCAAGCAACCGTTTGTTGACCAGGTGAAGGATGCGACGATCAGGAAGCAGATAGAGAGGCTTTATCATCTGATATTCGAGACAGAGAAGATGGAGGCATCGGCACTGAAGGAGGTAAAGCAGCTTGGACGGAGATACCCGGAGATAAAGGAGTTCAAGAAGATACCCGGAATCGGCGACATAGGAGCTCATGTTTTTGATGCTTTTATTCAAACCCCGCATAGGTTTGAGAAGAAGTCGCAACTGTGGAAATACTGCCGGCTTGGGGTAACCGAGAAAAGCAGTGATAACAAGCCGCTAGGGTATAAGAAGCTTGACCGGACCGGCATAGGAGAGCTCAAGGCGTTGAGCTACAGGGCATGGTTATGCGGAACCAAGTCCGATAATGAGGTTAGAAGCTTCTATAATCGGTCTCTTGAGAAGACTCACAACAGGACACATGCGCGATTGAATTCACAGAGAAAGATTTTAGCTGTCATGTACGGAATTTGGAAAAATGGAGGCAAATATAGGCGGGAAGTGTTCCTGGATCCGTCACGTTAAGAGCGTTGTCTAAAGCAGTAGACATGCTCAGCTGGCATTCGTGCGAATGCCTTCCACGATGGATCCTGGTTAGCAGGGAAGTCTCGAACAGTAGAATGTTAGACGGAAACAGTCTCATTATGTGGATAGACCCCTGCATTTATAACCGACATGGCCATAGCCGTTCTGAATGAGAACAGGCTCATATGTGTGAATGTAACTTGATAGATAGCACGGTCAATCTTATCCGGTTATCCTGGTGACATACGCACGAGAAGAAGCAGAGAATATGTGTACTGCGGCTGACAGCAATGCTATCGGTCGTCCTGTGAAGTCAAACGACTTGCTACACGGGAAGGGAGAGGTCTGGCTTGACTTCTTTTTTTATGTGTTCATTCTGTCTAAATTCTGATTCTTGATCATCTTGTTTAAAATTATTCCTGTAAGAAACTAATCGAGCACCTGCATATCGCACAGCTTGCGGTACCTGCCGCCTGCGTTATAAAGCGCCTCGTGTGTGCCTCGTTCGACAATACATCCCTTCTCCATAAGCAGGATGAGATTGGCATGCCTGATGGTGCTCAATCGGTGAGCTATGGCAAAGACCGTCCGATTGTTCATGACTCTGCCGATGGCTTCCTGCACGAGTCGTTCAGTGACTGTATCAAGGGCGCTTGTCGCTTCATCGAGGATGAGAATAGGCGGATTCTTGAGTATGGCTCTGGCTATGGCGATCCTCTGCCGTTCTCCGCCGCTGAGATTGGAGCCTTTCTCGCCGACCACCCGCTCGTATCCTTCCGGATTCTCCATGATGAACTGGTGGGCATTGGCCTTCTTTGCCGCTTCGACCAACTCATCCCGCGATACTTCCCCTGCGCCATACGCGATATTGCTGGCGATGGTATCATTGAACAGAATCGTCTCCTGCGTTATTACCTTCATCATACTGCGCAGGGACTTGATGGTCACATCCCGCAGGTCGTGCCCATCGATGGTTATCCTGCCGCCGACAGGGTCATAGAACCGTGCCAGAAGGTTCGACATGGTGGACTTCCCTGAACCGGTGGCTCCTACTACGGCCACTACACTGCCCTTAGGTATGTCGAACGACATACCATCAAGCCGGAAAGAACTCCCGTCACCATAATCGAACGAGACATCATCGAACACTATCTTGCCATCGAAAGCTTTCAGCGCAACCGGATTCTTTGATTCCTTAATGGACGTATCCACATCCGTAAGCTCATAGATCCTTTCGAATGCGGCAGAACCGCGCTGGAGATTGGCATGGAGCTGAGCCAGCTGTTTAGTGGGTCTGTAGACAAACACTGCAGGAACGCCTATAGCTATTATCTGCGACAACCTGACATCCAGCGCATAACAGACTATAATGAATGCACAGCCGATGATTATCGCAACAGCCTCCATCATAGGGGTCATCAAAAGCTCAGCACGCAAGGCCTTGATATAGTGGCGGAAGTAATGCGCATTCATATCCCGAAAGCGCACCGACTCATGATCCTCCATCGAATAGGCCTTGACCACTTTGATGCCGGTAAAGATCTCATGCATCCTTGATACGACGTCAGATATCCGGTTGAGCGCAGTCCTTGTATGACGCCTGACCCTGCGGCCCAGCATTATCAGCGGAAAAATACACATAGGGAACGCCAGCAGAAGAATAAATATAACACCCAGCACATGACACTCATAGGCGTAATTTATGATAAACGCGAGAGACACCACTATCTGCAGTGGAGCAAGGGTCAGCTCAGAGATGGTCACCGACATGATATTCTCGACCAACGACACATCATTCGTGCAATTGCTGATCAGCCGCCCCACATCCGTGCGCCCGAAGAACTTGAGCGACTGCCTTTGCAGATTGACGAACAGTGAATCACGCATGTCCCTTACAACACGAGAGGCGATCCATTTCATATAATACCTGTTAAGGTATATCATCAACGCTCGGATGATCACTATCACAGGCAGGAACACCAGACTTACGACAAGGAATTGCCAGGTCATCCTGCCGGAATCATCCCTGGCCTGGATGCCGAACTCATCCATCCATTTCTGAATCGTTGATACTTTCTTGACAGAACCGTCTGCCTGATCCACGCTCCGAGGAACCGGAACGACAGACTGCTGAGACACCGATTCTTTCACACCCAGATCCGCCTCAAACGCCTCGATGAGCTTTGGGATCTGCTGATAGACCCCCAGCAGGGATCCGGCTGAGATCAGGCCGGCAAGAATTCCGACCAGAAGTCTTCCAGTATAAGGTCTGGACAGAAGAAAGAAACGCTTGTATGCGCTATAAGTGGATGTTTCAGCACTCAACTATGACACCTCGTTCTGCAGATACCGTTCCGCCTCAATCGCCGCGGCACAGCCGGATCCGGCGGCTGTTATAGCCTGACGGTATACCTTATCCTGCACATCCCCTGCAGCAAAAACGCCTGCAATGTTAGTTTTTGTATCCTCAGCAATGATATAACCCTT
>CAMCYG010000059.1 GCA_945883775.1 Victivallis vadensis | reverse complement strand
CCATACACGTCCCGAAGTGCTCACCGCTGACCGCACCGATACCTACCGGAGTCGCACTACAGCTGTTTGCATATCATGTCGCGCGCCTGCGCGGGTGCCCTATCGACCAGCCGCGCAACCTGGCCAAAAGCGTAACCGTGGAGTAATAGACAGTTTCGCCCTAACTTTCCGAAATTGAGGTAGGGCGAGGCCTCTGGCCGAGCCATCTTCATTTGATTGTGCCGGAGTAAGCAAGCCGAGCCGAAGACCCGGCTTACCTGCCCTTGCAGGGGTTCGGCTTGGCCCTCATGCGCTACCTTAAGAGCACATAGGGCTAACCCTCTTAACCGAGGTAATCATAGCATGCAGCACTCAGCCATGATGGGATGCTATCTATGACGCTGCGCACAGAGCGCTACTACCTCATGAGATCCGGCATATTGCATCGGCGATTCTTCGATATCTCTCGGAAATATTTGTTGATTGTCCGCGATTTGATGGTAAAGTTTAATATATCAATAAGGAATCCAGTAGAATGTTTTCAGATGACAGAACGAACAGAAGAGGACCTCATACTTTCCATATACCCGTGATGGGTACGGGATTCACCTTGGATACACCGATAAGGATTGGACACTTCGGTATTTCGTCGGTCATCTCGCTTGTGGACGACCAATTAATCGAGCAGATGCGCAAGTATTACAGCGAGCGTGAGGGTTTCCCTTATACAGAGATCACCGACAGTGAACCCGACCCGAGAGCGGCCAGAATCACCGCATATCTTAACCTTGCACACGACATTCAGGAGAAGCACTCGAACGAACTCAGAAACTCGCGGTTCGAGAAAGGCAGTCTCATAACAAAGTATTACGAGATGCTGCCAGAGTCGCCACTTAAGGAAAAGTACAGGTATATGCTCGCAGAAAAGGATCCTGCACGACAGGAGAAGCTTACCGAAGAACTCAGAGCGCTGGCTGTTCCGGGCAGTATCGACGTCAACATAATGACAAAGCTGGATTGTCAGACATTCAAGAACGGACAGCCACAGCCTATTGAATTCAATGATGCGATGAGCGCTTTTCGCGGTTATGCAATGAGCAAAGTATCTTCAAGTATTGTCTTCTCGGCAGGCCTTAATCAGCACCTTTACTCCTATATCGCGCAGTTCTCTGATTTCATACCCGACGCAAACGGGCACTCGAAGAAAAGAATAATACTAAAGGTCAGCGATTACAGATCAGCAGAAATCCAGGGCAAGGTAATGGCAAAGAAAGGGCTGTGGATCTCCGAATACAGGATCGAGTCCGGTTTGAATTGCGGCGGACACGCGTTTGCCACAAAGGGCCAGATGATGGGCCCTATACTCGAGGAATTCAGGACTAAGCGCGATCAGCTGTCGGCCATGCTGCTGACAGCGTGTAATGCAGCGAGAAAACTTGTCGGTCTGCCAGAGTTCGCGACGGCGCCGCTGACGATGGTAACTGTTCAGGGCGGCATCGGGACACATCATGAAGACCAATTCCTGCAGAAACATTATGCAGTGGACAAGACAGGATGGGGCTCCCCTTTCCTGCTTGTACCGGAAGCAGTATGCATCGATGAAGAGCATATACGGCTATTCATCGATGCGGGCCCTGATGACGTGTATCTGAGTGAGGCCTCGCCGATGGGCATACCGTTCTGGAATCTGCGCACATCAGGAAGCGAAAGAATGAGGAGAGACCGGATAGCCAAAGGAAAGCCCGGAAGCCCCTGCCCTAAACGCTACCTCGCATTCAACAGCGAATTTTCAAAGATACCGATTTGCACTGCCGCGGCCGGATATCAACAGCGCAAACTACCCGAGATAGAAGCCAGCGATAAACCTGCATCATTAAAAGAATTCCTGAAGCAGGCAGTGCTGAACAAATCCTGCATATGTCATGACCTCGGTGGCTCGGCGAAGATAGCCACAGGCATCGACAAAACAGCGACGCCTGCGATATGTCCCGGACCGAATATCCTGTTTTTCAAGAAACGCGCCAAGCTGGAAGAGATGATCGACCACATATACGGGCGTGCGTCATTGTTCGCGGCTGACACGGATAGACCGCACATGTTCATCAATGAGATGAAAATATACATGGAGCATATCAAAAAAGAAATGGAACAGATCTCTGCCGGGCTTATAACCAAAACGCCCAAGTATTATCAGGAATTCAAAGTAAACATGCTTGAAGGCATGGAGTATTACAAAGATATCGCCAAGCATTTCAAAGAAGAACAAAAGGATAAATTCCTCGCTGCACTTGACAAATTGCGCACGCAGATAGAGGAAATGATACCATCGGGTCAACATGTCTGATGTATCAGACAACACTAACACGCAACAAAGGAGTAGTATTAATACACAACCGGAAAGTTTCTTCGGACTTGGAATCGCACCAGGATTGATAGACATAATCGACAGACTTAATTTTAAGACACCCACCCCGATACAGTTCAAAGGCATACCTATCGCCATAGCTGGACAGGACCTTATCGGCATAGCTCAGACAGGAACAGGCAAAACGCTGGCTTTCGGCATCCCCATGATACAGCGGCTGGCCCAGAATCGTGGACGCGGCGTAGTATTAGTCCCGACTCGCGAGCTTGCAATACAGGTCAACGAAGCACTGATGCAATTTACACCGGCATTTAAAATGAAAACTGCCGTGATAATCGGCGGCGAAGCAATGAGCAATCAGATCCATCAGCTTAACAGAAATCCCCAGATCATAATTGCGACACCCGGACGGCTTAATGACCTTATCAACCAGCGCCTGGTCAACCTCAGTGACACAAGCATCCTCGTTCTTGATGAAGCTGACCGTATGCTCGACATGGGTTTTCTTCCACAGATAGAGCGCATCATGAAACATATACCCAAGAAGAGACAGACGATGCTCTTCTCCGCCACGATGCCGGATATGATCGTGCGCATAGCTGCCCAGCACATGAGTTTACCCGTCCAGACATCAATAGCCCCCTCAGGCACAACTGCGGAGCTGGTCTCTCAGGAAATATTCGTTGTCTCAAAATTCACCAAGGAACGTACCCTGCTGAGCATACTCGATAAATACCCTGGATCTGTTTTGATGTTCGTCCGGACAAGAATCGGAGCGACCAAGGTGACGCGAACACTGAGGAATGCCGGATATTCAGCATCCGAAATACATTCAGACAGGACACTCGCACAGAGAAAGGATGCTTTGCGGGGATTTAAGACCGGCGAATACAGAATACTGGTGGCGACCGACATCGCTGCCCGCGGCATTGACGTTACAGGTATCGAGTTGGTCATCAATCACGATCTTCCAGACGATGCCGAGAATTATGTACACCGTATAGGCAGGACTGGTCGAGCCGGAATGAAGGGTCATGCGATAACTCTGGCCACTCCGGATCAGCGTGGTGAGATCAACAACATTGAAAAGATCATACGGTCTACGATTCCGCTGGCTAACTATCCTGATATTCCAACTGAGAAGTTCTTCCCTGCCGCAAAGAGCACAGTCAGGTCATTCTTCCCGCGCGGCGGCAGAGGCGGCGGCGGGCGCTCACGTTTCAGACGGTAAAGCCGGGATTGACTTCTACAATGTAGACCTGTCTGTGATGGTATGTATCATTTACAGCACCGCTCACAGAGCGGTGCTACATCAGCCAATCCAGCATATTTCTTCGAGGCGAGTCCTGGCTATTACAATCCACCGAACGGATTATTGAACGATGGCGCAGGCTTGCGGAAGCCTTCCCCTCCTGGACGCTGGGCCGGCCCGCCCTTGGCTGTAAACTTTCCGCCTGCTGATGGCATTCCGGGCGTCTTCTTCATCGAAAGCGCAATCCTGTTTCTCTCCATATCGACGGTCACAACTGTCACCTCAACCTTCTGCTGGACCTTGACGACATCAGAGGGATCGCTGACGAATACATCCGCCAGCTCGCTGATGTGAACGAGTCCGTCCTGATGCACACCTATATCAACAAAGGCGCCGAACTTGGTCACGTTAGTGACTATGCCGGGCAACTTCATACCAGGCTTGAGGTCCTTAATTTCCCGTGCCTCTTCCGAAAAGCTGAACATCTCGAACTTCTGGCGCGGGTCCCTGCCCGGCTTCGCCAACTCATTGACTATGTCGGTAAGCGTCGGCATCCCGACCGTATCGGTGAGGTACTTCTCCAACTTTATCTTCTTACGCAGATCCTCGCTTACCATAAGCTCCTGGACCGTACAGCCGACATCTTTTGCCATCTTTTCCACAATGCTGTATGTCTCAGGATGCACAGCGCTGGAGTCAAGCGGATCTGCACCATCACGGATCCTGAGAAATCCCGCAGCCTGCTCAAATGCCTTTGACCCGAGCCGGGGCACCTTCTTCAAAGCGCTCCTGCTCTTGAACGGGCCGTTTTCGTCCCTGTGTTTAACAATGTTCTGTGCGAGTACCGGTCCCAACCCGGAGACATACGTCAACAATTGTTTGCTCGCGGTGTTGACCTCTACGCCAACGCTATTGACACAGCTGATCACCACGTCATCAAGACTCTTCTTCAAGGCGGACTGATCCACATCGTGCTGATACTGACCGACGCCGATCGATTTCGGGTCCAGCTTCACCAGCTCAGCGAGAGGATCCATTAGCCTGCGGCCAATCGATACCGATCCTCTTACCGTGATATCATGATCTGGGAATTCCTCACGCGCAACCTCTGAAGCTGAATAGATGGAAGCTCCACTCTCATTCACCATGACAATTGGGATCGGCTTTGAAAATTTTATACTTTTCACAAGCTCTTCGGTTTCACGACTGGCAGTCCCGTTACCTATGGCTATGGCTTCAATTTTGAAGTGATCCACCATCTTCTTCAGAACATCCAGCGCTTCGCCTTTCTCGCGCTCTGAGGAAGTCAGATGTAATGTAACATTGAAGAGCAGCTTCCCTTGCGGATCGAGACAGACGATCTTGCATCCGGTCCTAAAACCAGGATCCATAGCGAGTATTGACTTCTGTCCCAAGGGAGATGACATCAACAACTCACGCAGGTTCATGGCGAAAACCCTAATAGCCTCCTGATCAGCCCGCTGTTTAAAGGCTACTCTGGTCTCGGCCTCCATTGACAATGAGAGCAGACGCTTGTATGCATCCTCCAATGCCATCTCGACCTGTTTGGCCGTCTTGACCTGCTTCTTGATGTATCTTGTCCGTAATTTATCCAGCGCTTGAGCTTCGGGCGGCTTGACACTGATACTGAGGAAACCCTCCTTCTCGCCTCTGAACATCGCAAGAATGCGATGACTGGGAGCATTAACAGCAGGCTCTTTCCATTCGAAGTAGTCCCTGAACTTTGATCCTTTCTCCTCGGAGCCTTTCGTCATAGTGGAATCAAATTCACCACTGCCGGCAAACAGAGTGCGCAGCTCTTTACGTGTCTCAGCATCTTCGCTGATCCATTCGGCAATAATATCGCGGGCGCCGGCAAGTGCCGAGTTAGCGTCTTCGACCCCTTTCTCTGTGCTGACATATTCCTCGGCAGCCTTATCCGGATCGACATTGGAAGTCATATCGAATATGAGTTTGGCCAGCGGTTCGAGCCCCTTCTCTCTCGCAATTGAAGCGCGTGTACGGCGTTTCGGACGGAACGGCAGATAGATATCTTCCAGGGTGGTCAGTGTCTCTGCGAGCAGAATGTCTTTCTTGAGAGCATCAGTGAGAAGCTCACGCTCCTCCATCGACTTCAATATGGATTCGCGACGTGCGTCCAGTTCAGCGAGCTGTGCCAGCCGGTCTCTTATTGCCGCGATCTGCACCTCGTCAAGCCCGCCAGTCCTCTCTTTCCTGTAACGCGCGATGAACGGCACCGTTGCATCTTCCGACAATAGGATGGCTGTAGCAGCCACACTTTTGATGTTTATTTTAAGTTCTTCGCTGATTTTTAAAAGATATTTCTCGTTCATATTTTCCCTGTTACTGTTTCCCTAAACAGCTGGACAGAATGCCATCATGACTGCAGAATTTCCAGATTATTCTGGCAGAGTTTTCAAGTCATGAACACAGCACTAAAATGCCTTGGCTTGACTAAATTTCCGGGCATAAATATAGTCAAACAAATAGGAAAGG
Source organism: Victivallis vadensis (assembly GCA_945883775.1). Taxonomy (GTDB): domain Bacteria; phylum Verrucomicrobiota; class Kiritimatiellia; order UBA8416; family CAMCYG01; genus CAMCYG01. Next base: position 10,990 of record CAMCYG010000059.1, on the reverse strand, counting down.
GAGAAAATGAAAAGAATTGCGATATTATCGGCTATAGTACTGACTTCCGTGGCTTTAGTCATGGCACAGAGTGACGTACAGACTGATATCAGCGAAATGCTGGAATCAATAGTCAACTCACTGTCAAAGATAAACAATCGGCTTGAGCGTATCGATCCGGCAGCCATAAATTCTTATCAGGTTTTTTCGGACATAAAGTGCGTCCGGGTCACTAACGAGGATGTATGGAAACTGTGGGGGACTCTGAAGGGCCTAGAAGAAGCTGGATATAAGATCGAGTACCAGAAAGCCGTCATGACAGCGGGTCCAGTACCCGAGCCGAAGAAGAAGTCCAGGGAGTGAAGGGCGAAGAATCGTCGACCACTATATCGCCGATATCTGCCGGATTGCAGAATATGACGGAAGTCGCAAACAGCGCTATTACGTGTACAGAAATGGCAATTGCTATATCTTTACGCAAACAAAACCCTTGAGATATGCGCTTTCGGGGAAAGCCGAGTGTATAGGATGGTCACAAGGCTGGGAAAGTCTTTCAACGAACTGCAAACTGCATTTAGCATCCAGAGCGGCATCGGCGACTATTTTCTGAAAAAGATCAGCCTCCAGAAGGCCTGAACATGAGAACGTGAACAGTCGTCCACCGGGCTTCAGTATCCGCAGTGCTACCATATTTATGTCCTTGTAACCCCTGCAGGCTTTCATAACCTGCGCCTTGGAATCAGCAAATTTAGGCGGATCAAGAACAATGATATCAAACTGTCGCCCCTCCGCTGACATCTCTCTGAGCACCCGAAATGCATCGCCTGTAATATTAATGCTCTTAGCTGAATCAATACCGTTAAGGCCTACATTCTGAGCGCATAGGTTCAGCGCACCCTGAGAAGAATCTATATTGGTCACACACCCTGCTCCAGCCTTCAGCGCTGATATCGAAAATCCTCCTGTATAAGAGAATACATTCAGCACCTCACCTGCGCCTTCGATCCACTCGCCTAATCTCCGCCTGCTTTCGCGCTGATCAAGGTAAAAGCCCGTTTTGTGCCCGTTCCGGATATCTACCAGAAGCTGAATGCCGTTTTCTACTATCTGAACAAACTCCGGTGGCTCAGCGCCCAGCAATAGCCCTTTTTCAGGTTTCAATCCTTCGTGCGATCTTGAATCCACATCAGACCGGTCGTATATCCCCTTCGGCTGAATTATATCATTCAATGCCGAAACAATCAGAGGCTTCAGTTTTTCTGATCCAGCGGTGCTGAACTGGCAAACCAGATAATCCCCGTACTTATCTACGATCACCCCCGGAAGACCATCAGATTCAGAGAAAATTAGCCGGTAAGAATCGGACGATAGCACTGCCCCTGCCCTAGTCCGCATGCCCGAGGCACGCATGACAATGTTTCTTATGAAAACCTCATCCACCGCCTCGTCAGCCTTGAACGTAAGAACTCTAACTGTTATCTGTGACTTACTGCTGTAATAGCCACGGCCAATAAAATGCCCGTTATGTGCGCACACGTCGACTATCGCCCCTTCAGACGGCGATCCAGTAATCTTCTCTACAGCGCCTGAGAATATCCAGGGATGATGCCGCAGGAGCGACTTCTCCCTGCCGGCTCTTATGTGAATCTTGGGGAATGTGTTCATTCGTCAGCAGGTTATTTCATTGACTAACTTACTGCAACTTGAAAATATCGGTTCCGATTCTATTTCTACATCAGGGAACATAAAGGATGGCAACATGAAAATCAGGAATTTTATTCAGTTTCTAATCGTATCTGGAATGGCCGTAATGCTCAGCGGCTGCGAGAGCGGGGACAGCAATCCAGCTGACGGACATGACTTCGGCGATAACGATCCTAACCTCTATGCGGCCATAGGCGACAGCATTACATATGGCTGGGGAGCGACCACGACATATCCATCAATACTTTCATCAATACTCGGCAAAACCGTTATTAACAAAGGGGTTCCAGGAGCAGAGAGCCCTGAAGGCGTATCAATGGCACGCACTGTATTGGCAAACAACAAACCAGGTTACCTTCTCATACTTTATGGGGCTAACGATGCGATTACCGGCTATAATCTTGACCAGACGGTAGAGAACCTGCGTGCTATTATACAGGCTGCGAAAGCTAACAAGACTATTCCCATAATAGGAACAGTTACTCCGATGTATACTGAGCATATTATTTTTGATGGAGGCACCGATTACATCAACGAACGGCTGATTCCAATGGCGAAAGCGGAAGGCGCCATTGTTGCCGACCTTCATGCGGCCTTTGGTACTAATGTGCAGTATATGCAGGGTGATGGGCTACACCCAAATGATGAAGGCTTGCGTATCATTGCCAACACATTTGCGGATGCCCTGTAAAAGCATATACCGCGGAATCAGTTTTTCGCAACCGGGCTGTAGCCATATTCCGCTAGGATTTTCTGTATCTCATCCGGCTTGACGTTCCCATAAATCTTATCATTAATAACCACAATGGGAGCCAATGCACAGGCGCCAAGGCACCTGGCACAATCGAGCGAGAACATACCGTCCTGCGTGGTCTGTCCTTCTTCTACGCCAAGAAGCTCCTTCAAACGCTGAAGTATCTTGGCCGAGCCCCTGACGAAACATGCGGTACCCATACAGATGGTTATCCTGTTTTTACCTTTCGGGACGAAGCTGAACAAATGATAGAATGTGGCGACGCCGGTTACTCTGGCAGATGGGATCTGCATCATATCCGACACTTGATCCATACATTCCGCCGGCAAATACCCAAAATGATGTTGTATCTTCTGGAGTACCGGTATCAGAAAGCTCTTGGAATGTTCCTTGGCCATGCATTCCTGAATGAATGCAACTATATCCTGCGGTAACGGTTTCTTATCCTTTATCATTTTACACCTCTTGGTAATCTTGCTTTATAAACAGTATGCAGATATTTGTGCGATTTGTGGCCGTTAGGCTCGCCTAAAAACTCATCATACAATTTCTTAATTGCCGGATTCTCATGCGAAGAACGTATCTTCTTTGCTGAGTCAATCGAATACAGAGCCGACGCACGCAATTCCGCAATCGCTGGATCAAGCACGTTCATGCCCTCCGGAGGATAAGGCTGTCCGCCGCCGGCCACGCACCCGCCCGGACATGCCATCACCTCAATTAGATGATAAGCACTCTTATCCTTTATTACTCGGTTAAGCAGCGTCTTCGCATTGTTCAACCCGTTAGACACCGCTATTTTCACATCGATTCCTTTGATGTTAAGTACGGCTTCCTTGACTCCGGTCACGCCCCTAACCTGAGTGAAATTGATATTCGGACAGGCTTCACCGGTGATTTTCGTGTATGCAGTTCGTAATGCCGCCTCCATGACACCGCCAGTGGCGCCGAATATATCAGCCGCACCTGACGATTCTCCCAGCGGGGAATCGAATTCCTCGTCCGGCAGTTTCGCAAAATCCACACCCAGGCATTTGGCAAGCCATATCAGCTCTCTAGTGGTGATAACCTCATCCGTCAGCTGAGTTCCCCACTCAGTGCGCAGCTCTTCACGCTTAGCCTCGTACTTCTTAGCCGTGCATGGCATGACAGCCACAACATATATCTTCTTAGGATCTACGCCGATCTTCTCTGCATAATACGTCTTGAGCAATGACGAAAGCATCGTCATCGGAGACATACAGGTTGATGCATGGGGAATAAGCTCTGGATAGAACTTCTCCATGAAATGAACCCATCCCGGCGAGCAGGATGTTATCAAAGGCAGCTTCCTGTTTTCCTTCATGCGAGACAGGAACTCAGTAGTTTCCTCTATGATAGTAAGGTCAGCGCCGATATTCGTATCGAACACCTTCTTGAACCCCATCCGCCTCAAAGCAGCGACCATTTTCCCTGTGCAATAGGTTCCCATCTTGAAACCAAAACCCTCTCCTACTGCCGCCCTGATCGACGGTGCAGTCTGCACCACAACATACTTGTCAGGATCGCTGATTGCGGCGAGGATTTCGTCAGATGACTTCCGCTCGACGAAAGCCGCTGTCGGACATACGTTTATGCATTGTCCGCACTGAATGCAGACAGAGTCGGACATATCAGATTCGTGAGAAGGTGCGACAACCGTATGAAAACCTCTGCGCTGTTGACCGAGGTTTGTAACTCCCTGTACCTCTTCGCACACCCGCACGCAGCGCCCGCAAAGAATACATTTCTCGGCGTTACGGATCAGTGCCGGCGTCGATTTATCTTCCTTGAATCTCTTTCGCTCGCCTTCATAGAGCCTCTCCCTGACACCGGTGTTGTAGGCTAGGTTCTGGAGCTCACAGTTGGAGTCCCTTTCACAGGTCTGACATTCTTTCGGGTGATTATCCAGCATAAGCTCGACTATGTCGCGCCTCAGCTTGAGAAGCAAAGGAGTATGAGTTCTGACGATCATGCCTTCCGCAACTGGCATAGCGCAAGACGCTGCTGGATTCCTCTGCCCCTCAACCTCGACGATGCATATTCTACAGCCACCCAGAGTGCTGAGATTAGGATGATAACAAAGACGCGGTATTCTGATATTAATTGCATCAGCCGCCTGCATTATAGTCTGACCTTCATCTGCAAAAGTCTCGACTCCATCAATCGTTATTTTGATTTTTTTATTATTTGCCATTATTAACTCCTCTTAACTGCGCTGAATTTGCATACATCAAGACAGGTACCGCATTTAACGCAATCCTGCTGTTTTATGACATGAGGCTTCTTTACCTCACCGGAGATACAGTTCACGGGGCATTTCCGCCTGCAAGCACCGCACCCAATGCACTTATCGGCGATGATCTCGTATTTCACCAGTTTTGTGCAGGCACCAGTAGGACAATGCTTGAATTTGATGTGCGTCTCGTATTCCTCCCTGAAATGAGTAATGGTACTCACAACAGGATTAGGAGCAGCCTGACCCAGGCCGCACAGCGACGCCTTCTTAATCATGTCGCAGAGTCGCAGAAGCTTGTCGATATCCCCTTCAACCCCCTTACCGTCTGTTATGCGCGTAAGTATCTCGAGCATCCTCTTAGTACCCTCCCGGCATGGAGTACACTTGCCGCAGGACTCATCCTGCGTGAACTCGATAAAGAACTTGGCAACATTGACCATACACGAATCCTCATTCATGACAATCATACCGCCGCTACCCATCATGCTTCCCGCTTTTGTCAGGGAATCATAGTCAATGGGCGTATCAAGCGCTGATGCCGGCAGACAGCCACCCGCAGGACCGCCGGTCTGAACAGCCTTGAATTTCTTACCATCCTTGACTCCTCCGCCGACACCGAACACGACTTCCCTCAGCGTCGTCCCCATGGGTACCTCAATAAGCCCGGTATTAATCACGTCACCGGCCAGAGCAAAAACCTTTGTCCCCTTGCTCTTCTCCGTTCCTATTGACGCGAACCATTCAGGTCCGTCCAGAATGACCACGGGAATATTGGCAAATGTCTCAACGTTATTGATGACAGTTGGTTTACCCCAGAGGCCGGAGGTTGCCGGATACGGCGGCCTCGGCCTGGGCATCCCGCGTTTACCTTCTATGGAATATATGAGGGCCGTCTCCTCCCCGCATACAAACGCTCCAGAGCCCAGCCTCAATTCAATATCAAAGCTGAACTTACTGCCTAATATATTCTTCCCAAGGAAGCCCGCCTCACGGGCATCCGCAATCGCTCTCTCTATTCTCTTGATTGCCAGCGGATATTCCGCCCTGATATATACAAATCCTCTTTCGGCGCCAGAAGCATAGCCACCGATTATCATACCTTCTATTATTGTATGCGGATCGCCCTCTATGGTACTGCGATCCATGAAAGCACCAGGATCCCCTTCATCCGCATTACAGATGATATACTTCTCAGGGCCAGGCATCTTCGCCGTAAACTCCCACTTCAAGCCGGTTGGGAATCCGCCGCCACCTCTTCCCCTGAGTCCTGAGATCTTAACTGCCTTGATAACATCCTCAGGCTTCATATCCTGAAGGACCTTGGCTGCCGCCTCGTATCCCCGCACAGAGAGATATTCATCCATGCTTTCAGGATCGATCACACCGCAATTTCGCAGAGTCAGCCTAAACTGATTCCCAAAGAAATCCGTATCGCCGAACAACGGGAACGACTTATTGGATATTCTATCATCCTCATATACATACTTAGCCACAACTTTACCGCCGAGAAGATGCTCTTTTACTATTAAATCAATCGCGGCAGCATCAAGTTTACAATATGCGACTGCCTCCGGATAAACAAACATCTTGGGCCCATTGGTGCAGGTGCCCTGACAACTTGATATGAGAACCCCAACGTGCTGATCGATCCCGTACTTGACTAACGCGTCCTTAAGCAGAGACGTAACGTTACTGTTCCTGCACTTCTCACCTCCACAGACGCTTACGACATGATGGTAATCATCATGGTTGGCAAAGCGGGAGAGACTCAGATCGCTTACCACCTTGCCGCCCACTATATGCGAGTCATACACAATCTTTGACTTATCAGGCGTCATCTTGACGTATTTTACAGGGACCATGCCATTAGCAATGACGGTCACAAGCGGTTCCATATCGCACTTCCCTGCACACCCCACCCTGGATATGTTGACATCCTTTAGGCCGCCGTCGTCAATCAGCTTCTTTAGAGCCAGATATACTGCATCTGAACCGGCTGCATTCTCACAGGTCGCAGAACCGACCGTGATCCTTATTCTTGCACTGAATCTATCAGCCGTAAGTTTATCTACAGCTATCTTACGTTTCGCCTCGACTATACCAAGCGGTGTTTCCATTTTTACTCCTTATTAACGATTACAAAAACAAACAACAGGCATCACGACCTTGTCTTTATTAAATGAGTGAGCTCCAGCAAACTGCTCATCACCCTGAAATCAACGACACTTATATCCTGGGGCAGAGCCAGATGAGTAACAGCCAGATTCAGTATTCCCTTTATACCTGCAAAAACCATCATATCTGCCACGTGCTGCGCAGCTGCGGACGGTACTGCAATAATTCCAACGTCAACCCCCTCTTTACTGATAAAGTCCGGCATGTCAGCTATGTCCTGAATCACCAATCTGCCCATTTTCTTTCCTATTTTTCTCTTGCTACTGTCATACAACCCCATGATCACAAAACCTTTTCGGGCAAATTCCTGATGGAGCGCAAGAGCACTACCGATATTACCAGCACCAGCGACAACCACCTTCCATTTCGCATCCGCACCAAGTATGCTCTGTAACACCCTGCACAGACCGGAAATCTCGTAACCCTTCTTGGATACGCCATAGAAATCAATATAGGTAAGATCCTGGCGGACTGTTGAGCTTGTAAGCCCCAATCCTTTTGCCAGTCCAGACGAAGAGACCCAATCGACTCCATCAGCATGAAACTCCAAAACAATGGTAAGGTACTTTGCAAGCCGCTTAACCACGGCCGGAGGTACTCGCAACAAAGCCCCACTGTTTTTTACTCTCTTCATCATTGCTCTTCTTGCTGTTTTAAGCCATCACACAAATAAATTCAACTCACCGACACCGCCATAAAAAGTCATATTGTTAATTATTTAACGATAAGTGTCAATTTCTTTTTATATTTTGCACAAAATTCTTGAGCGAAAAAAGGATAGCTGAGTATAACCGGATTTTATTTGAACCCCAAATGGAAGCTCATCTTCAATTATTATTGCCCTGATTTGACGATTGGTCTATCATCTCCAAATTATGAATGAAAAAGCAGTACAGATCAATGCCGACGGCATCGACACGGATAAATTGATGAAGGAAATAATTGCTGCCGTTGAATCCAAGCGAAATGATGGCGCATATAACGACCCCAGGATAGCCAGAGCAGAGCGCATGAACCTGTCAAACATCAAAGACGACGAGCAGTTCAGCAAGATTTATATGGAATGCCTGAAAGACTCAGTCTATGTGGACATCAATGACTTCGATATCGTCGAGAAGCGCTCCAGCTGCGCAGTACTGCTTCTCGCACTAAAAAAGGTCATATGGAAGCTGCTCAAATTCTACACCTACAGGCTCTGGTCTCAACAGAATCAGGTCAACGGACTCCTGCTGGGCGCTTTCGAGACGATAGAAAACAGATACTCAGCTAGGCTAAAATCGCTGGAAAGCAGACTGGCAAAGCTGGAGGAAAAGAAAAACAATTGACCGGTAACGCTTTAGACCATTCCACTGCTAGGTGGTTTTGTCATGGCCTCGACCCGTACAAGGGCTATTTCAATATCCTTTAACGACTTACGGATGACACCCACGGTCTCTGCAATCGCCCCAAAATTGAACAAGTCAGTCGTGCGAATCTGCTCAAGAGTGACCCTTCTCGTTTCCATCTCATTGATCTCAGCCTGAAGGCTTGCAATTCTGTTTTCCGCGATAGAAATTGATTTGCGGAGATTGATGATTCTTATCTCCTGCTCCTCCTCACTGCTGTCGAGGTCGTTGAGCTCCATCCCTACGGGTATAGGAACAGGAACAAGCTGTCCGCAATCGCTGCAGGGGATACTTAAGCCAGCACCCCTGTAATCGATGGCAAGGCTTTTAGAACAGAAAGGACAATCGAACACTATGTCCGTTTCTTTTATATCACCCTGTTCTTCAGTCTTGTCGGCCATCTAAGCCTCCGTGATGTGCTATTTCGCTTTCTTGACAGACCCTTTCTTGATGCACTGTGCGCAAACGACCATTCGTACGTTGAGACCGTTGACCGTAGCCCTTATCTTGTGCAGATTAGGCTTAAATTTGCGCTTGGTAATACCGGTAGTGTGAAGACCAATACCACCCTTCTTTTTGGGCATACCATGCCTTACAATTCTATTTCCAACCATACTGGATTTTCCGCATAACGAACAACTTTTAGCCATTAATATCTCCTTTAACTGACGCACACTGTAGTAAAGAGTCTGCAGGAATTCCAGTACAATTTACATTATTTCTCACCAACCCTACTGAAAAACGCAATATAATAGAGCAACATCAAGGTTTTTCGCCGTTATCCTGATTGCAACACGCTCTGTTATTGTGCAGGCAGCGCACTTACCTGTTCAAGCTCAACCCGTTCCTGTACATTTGATTTATCGTCCAGCACGGCTCACCGTGGACGGTTCGCCCTACCTTTCTGGAATTGACGTAAGTAGAGGCCTTCCGCCTATGCCAAGAGGCTTCGGCGCGACGTGCCGGCTGAGCCCCGTGCTTTCTTATGTATACCTACTCTACCTTCAACAACATGCTCTCAGAATGGCTGTTAAACTCCGGTGCGTACATGCACTGTATCTCGGCAATACCGGTCTGGTACTTCCCGCGATGCTGTACCATTACCGAATACTCGAACACGTAGACGCCCTTCGGCATGTAATCGATGAAGAAATGGCTCGCTGTATCCTTCGTCGACTCGTAATACGCCAGCCCATCCTGATATTTGTACTGCGACAGGACATTTACCGGTTCAACACCGCTTCCGCGTTGATCTTTCAAATGTACATACTCCATATCTCTATCGACTCTCAGCTCGACGCGGACTACCAGCTCGTCTCCGACCTTTATACTGCCGCGCACTGGTTGAAGCTCCTTGCCCTTCTTTGTATCAACCTTGACATATAGCGCCTTCTTGAGTTTCAACGGCGTACCTTCGTGAGGAGTAACCTTCGACATGTCCTCAAAGTACTGCCAATGCACACTACCCCAGGATACTCCTTGATCCTTCTTGGTCACAGATATTATCCCCATCTTCGGCTTGATCCCGGAAGGGATGAATTTCTTCTCATAAAATCCGGTGCCAGCTTCCACCTTCTCGGGCTGTATAATTTCTCCAGCAAGCGAAACCTCTACCAGCGCGTCTGAAGCCAAATTATCGGTTCCGCGCAGCATCAGTGCGTACACCGCGTCTGCGGTAGCCTTAGTCGTCTTCCAATTCTGCGTCTGCTTCTGCTTCAGAAGCCATACTTTGCAATCCTCCACAGCGCCAGCATCGTTCATGACCTCGGCAAAAGCCTCGACCATCAGCGCCTGCGTCTCTATCGGCGCCCTGTACCACCACCACGAGAATTCCAGATCACGCCAGAACATGCCCATCTCTTCATTAGTGACAGACCGTTCCTTAATCGACTTCATTATATCCAGCGGCGTCTTCTCGTCACCAATGCGCTTAAGTGCAATCGCCAGATGTGTTTGAGACTGACGGTCAGCCAGCTTCAGCCAGTATTCCTTAGCCTGACCCACGAAGTAATCAAACGCCTCTTTGTTATTGCCGGCAACCGGCTTATCTTTAAGGAAGAAGCTCCTTCCATATAGATAGAGAGCTATGGTTGAGCTGAGATTGTTGGCATCCTTATGCCCATGCTGGAGTATTTCGCGATAGGTCTCATCAATCCATCTATCAAGCCTGTCGAGCGACCTGACAGCCATCGAGGTATCGACCTTTACGCCCAGATGCCTCAGTCTGCCGAAACCAGTGGTGATATATAGAGTGATATAATCGTTCCTGTACCCGCCGGGGAACCAGCTCCAGGAGCCGTCCTGCAGCTGCAGTTCACCAAGCTTCTGCATGCCGCGCTCAATCTCCGACTTCAGCCTGTTATCGTCAAACAGGATGCCAACATTCCTGCGAGCCTGACTCTCGTCATTCGCATCCCTGAGCCAAGGAGTCTCCTCTATCATCACGCTTTTCAGGTCCTGATTCTTGACCAACGGGCTGTCCAGCGCAGGCGTATTCTTCCATTGATCGAACACTCTCCTGATTTTTGGATTCGATTTCGCAATATAGTTAGCGAGCAAATTCGCGTAAAGTCGATTGAATGTCTGCTCCGAACACTCATGCGGATACTCCATCAGGTACGGCAAAGCCATTATTGCATACCAGGAAGGATTCGAAACCATCTGAACCGTCAGGCTCTGGTGTTTAAGCGTATCTGATTTGCCGGACTTGAGCAGTTTATCAAACACAAAATCTTT
>CAMCYG010000058.1 GCA_945883775.1 Victivallis vadensis | reverse complement strand
GCCGCATGCTTGGCTATATCCGCCTTAATCTTTTCGTGGATCTTCGCGACTATCTTTTCCGTAAGCTTGGGATCCTTCTCCATTGCGTCCCTGGTCGAATCATGTCCCTGGCCGAGCTGTTCGCCGTCCATCGAGATCCATGACCCCTTCTTCTCCACTACATTATGAGTGATGGCCGCCTCAAGGACTGAACCTTCCCAGGATATACCCCTTGCATACAGGATATCGAACTCCGCCTCTGTGAATGGCGGGGCGACTTTGTTTTTAACGACCTTGACCTTTGTCCTGTTGCCAAGGACCTTGCCGGTCGGGTCCTTGATCGCTGCTTGCCGCCGGATGTCCAGCCTGACCGAGGTATAGAATTTCAAGGCCTTGCCGCCTGGCGTCGTCTCAGGATTACCGAACATCACGCCAATCTTCTCGCGCAGCTGATTTGTAAAGATGCAAAGTGTCTTTGATGTCGAGACGGCTGCCGTGAGTTTCCTCATGGCCTGCGACATCAACCTCGCCTGAAGACCCATGTGCGAGTCGCCCATCCCGCCCTCAAGCTCAGCCCTGGGCGTAAGTGCTGCGACGGAATCAACGACTACCACATCTATCGCATTGCTCTTTATGAGGCTTTCGCAAATCTGGAGCGCCTCCTCGCCTGATGCCGGCTGTGAGACCAGCAGGTCATCTACGTTCACGCCGATCTTCCTGGCATAACTCGGGTCAAGTGCATGTTCGGCATCAATAAATGCCGCTGTCCCGCCGGCTTTCTGTGCGGCGGCTATTACATGAAGCGTGAGCGTTGTCTTGCCTGATGATTCCGGGCCGAAGATTTCCACCACCCTGCCGCGCGGCAATCCGCCGATACCAAGAGCAAGATCCAGCGAGAATGCGCCTGTCGAGATGCAGTCGATCTTATTCGACATATCCGACTCGCCCATCTTCATGATAGCGCCCTCCCCGAATTCTTTCTTAATCTGGGCAAGGACTGCGTCCAAAGTCGTATTCTGCGGTTTCTCAGCCGGTTTCTTAGCCATTTTATTCTCCTTTATATTATGTTCCCAAGTAAAATTACCCGCATATAATGATTGTTCGGCGCCATCAAGTCAAGGCAGGACAAAACCATTGACTTTTACTGCGCGCGGACTTCCAGACTCTCCGCTCAGCCGTAAACGTTTTTGCTGCATCTGCTCTGTCATCGCTCATGCTCCTTTCTCTGATTCACTGCCGGAATTTGTATCAGACTTTGAAAAACCTGTCTGTCAGGCAAAGTCTTACGTTACGAGACATATACACTGACGGCCCCAATTCTGTTGTCTGCACCATGATTGACATCTTTTGCATATTATGTGAGTATGTATACGTACTTTATATTACATACTTTTTTAAAGCAGGGGGGCTTTACGATGAATGCTATTGTGGCTGAGCGAGGACAGGTAACGATTCCCAAACCACTTAGAGACCGCTTGGGCATTACGTCACATTCGATTGTGGATTTCAAAGAGGACGCGGGGCGGCTAATTCTGACGAAAGTTGTGGAGCGCGACCCTGTTTCACGTGTAATGGGCTGCTTGCGTCTCGGCCGGTCCACCGACGATGTCTTGAGCGATATCCGAGGTGATAAGTGATTACCGCCGTGGATTCCAGTATCCTTATCGACGTATTCGGCAATGATCCGAAGCATGGAAACATCTCGGCGGAATTACTGAGGCATTGCCTGCGCGAAGGTTCTCTAACGGTATGTGATGTCGTTTGGGCGGAGATTAGGGGTGTTTTTGGAGACGATACCGCATTCGAGTCTACGATGAATACACTTGAAATCAGATTCTCGCCACTTAATGAGAAAGCAGCATCCCATGCTGGTATCGCATGGAAAGAATATCGCAAGGCAGGCGGAAACCATACTAGAGTTATGGCGGACTTCCTAATCGGTGCACATGCCACCCATCAGGCAGATCGGCTCCTTACGCGCGATCGCGGTTATTACCGCACCTATTTCAAAGGATTAAAGCTGGCCGAAATGAAATGAGCTTGAGATTTCCGATTGTGATGCGTTTTGATTAGTTAAATCAATATCGACGAAACTGACAAACTGATAATTTTTGCGAAAATAATCTCGCAAGTCTGCTCTGCTATATATTCAGCCTTTCATTCTTATTCCCCAGGCATCCACATATAATAGAAACCGGCTCTTCTATTTCCCGGGATATTCACATTCATTAGCTTGATTTTCTGGGAAGCGCCGGCAGGAGAGTATATATTAGCATCGTCAGACTCTATATAACCGTATGTCACAACGTTCGCGTCAGACATCCTTGCCGCTTGTTTGACATCGGCAATGGCATCTTCCAGAAAACAGATTTTGTCGACGATTTTCCTGTCCAGCGCCTGCTTTGCGTCATATATCCGTCCGTCAGCAACCGTCTTGAGCGATGCCATATCAGTCGCCTTAGGCCGGCATTCCATTATCCAGGAAAGGAAATTGCCGTAGCTGGAATCGATAATCGACTGGAATACCTGCTTCTCTTCTTCCGTCATATCCCTGAAGCTGTTACCGATATCCTTCATCGCGGCAGATTTGATCACCACCATCTCATAACCGACCTTTTCTGCCAGTTTCATGAATTTAGGAAGCATCATGATAACACCTATACTTCCGGTAAGGCCGTCCGGCTGTATGTATATCTTGTCGCAGGGCGCCGAAATGTAGTAGGCGCCCGAACAGCCCAGCCCGTTAATGTAAGCGTATACCGGCAGACCTGTCTTTTGTTTGAAACGTTTAATCTCCCTCGCGATCGTACTGCTGGCTGTGACTGAGCCACCCGGCGAATCTATCCTGAGAATGACAGCTTTGATAAAAGAATCCTTCTCTGCCTTGTTGAGTATGGATTTAATGTAATAAGGAGTACAGGCGGCACTGCTCCCAAACAGAGAACTGTCACCGTAGTCGCTAATCTCGCCGCTGACATCAATGAGCAGGACCTTGTCAGCTACAAAATAACCAGCCGATTCCTCGACGATCGTCTCCTCGATACTTGAGGACGCCAGGTTGGAAAGATTGATAAACGCGCATCCGGTTAACAACGGCACCGACAAGACCAGCACAATCAAGTTCTTTATCATTACACTCCTTGTTACGTTAGCAATTAATCAGTAAATGTCGTTACTTATAACCTGTATATTGCGCGCCACCAAGAACAAAACCCTGGACGATCAGCAGGTCAGCGAGCAGGTCTTTTCCGCCGGCGCATGACACATGCGCCGCTACAAACAGGAAAACTTTCCTCACAAGGCTTCAAATCAAAAGAAAGCACGGCTCGGCAGAGACACCTCGCCCTACCATTTGCCGATTTCTCAGAGGTAGGGCGAAACCTCTGGCTGAGCCGTCAGCACATAATCGGAGATGCGCCCTATCGCGAGGATTGTATTGACCCATCAGGCGCCATATACTATGCATTAGCACATGCCTGAACTAATGGAACTGAGTATATCGGATATTGCCTATCAAGGCAAAGGAGTGGCGCGCCTGGACGGCAAGGTAGTGTTCGTCAGCGGAGTCATTTCCGGCGAGACGGTCCTGGCTGAACCTTTGACCGCGCATAAGAAATTCACCGAAGCAAGGCTCGTATCTATTAAAACACCATCTGCTGACCGTATCAAACCGGTCTGCCCGCTGGCCTACAGGGTAGGCTGTCAATCGAACTCCTTCTGCCCCGGCTGCTGCTACCAGCACATGGATTACAAAACAGAGCTCGACTCCAAGCTCAAACAATTCAGGGATCTCTTGAAGCGTCTGGGCGGCATCAGCCTACCGGACCCACCACCAAGGATCCAATCCGGTCCGTGTTACGATTACAGAAACAAGATCACGCTTCATGGTTTTTCAGGGACTGAAAAACCGATACTCGGCTATTTCACAGATGACAACAGATCCGTGCTGGATGTTCCAGCTTGCCCGCTCGCCTACCCTGCGATCAACAGCAAGCTCGCGGAACTAAGAAAAGACCCCAAGTTCATGGCTGGACTGAGCACGCACATGAAGGTTATGTTCAGACACACCGAAAAGGACGGTGTGGTATTCTGGACCAGCCGCGACACCAACCGACCGCCGATGATGACCGAATCCACACCTTTTGGTGATCTTAAAGTCTCGGCTGACAGTTTCTTCCAGGTTAATCACCGCATAATGGAGAAACTCCTCCAAGCCGTCTCGGAAATAGTATCCAAGTCCAAACCGCGGAAGGTTATCGACCTGTATTGCGGCACAGGACTTTTCGCCATTGCAGCTTCAAAATCGGGCGCAGGTGAAGTCATCGGCATAGACTTTGACCATGCCGCCATCGAAACTGCCGGCCTGAACGCAACAGCCAACGGAGTCAGGAACGCCAGATTCATCAGCTCCGCTGTCTCCAAGATAACCGAAAGTTTCTATGCTGAACTGAAGGGTTCCGGCGTCACTATGATAGTCGACCCTCCGCGCCGAGGCATGGATCCTGAGGTCCTGAGCGGAATAGCCAAGGCGATGCCCGACGAGTTGATATACATATCCTGCGCGCCTGATACGCTGGCGAGGGACATCAAGGTCTTAATTGCTTCAGGCTATACACTTGCATCAACCAGCCTTCTCGATATGTTCCCAAGAACCCAGTATTTTGAATCCATATCACTCCTAAAAAAAGGGTAAACCATTGTGAACGAATGGGCTCAAATGTAGCACCCGGTGAGACACCGGGACTACATCAAGCAAGACTTCTCTCTTTATTCCAAAATGTAGCGCCGGTGTCACACCGGCCCTCCCAGATCGAGAAATATTCTCTTTCTTCTCTTAACTGTATTGTGATTAAATAGCAGGCAGACAAAATGAACAACCGGTTACTTCTTATTCTCGCACTGCTGGTAGTCCTGCCGACCGCTGTGCTCAGCATCCTGGCCTTCAACGCCCTGCGCTCCCGCGAACTTGCCCTTGAATACCAGATAGCTTCCGGTGCCGCCAATGCCATAGATACAGTTGCATATTCATTGCGCAAGAGGCTTGATGAGTCCGCAACAAAGATCAGGGACAGGTTTGACGAGTCCATGGTAAAAAACACGGACATTACCGTCGACACTGAACAGGGGCTCAGAGCTATAATCCAGCAGGATACGCTGATTAAAGAAATCTATCTGTTCGTGAACCCCTGGGGCTTTATATATCCCCCTGGACAGGATACAAATCAGTCCGCAACGGCCAGAAATGAACAAGTGATGAATCACCTGAGGCAGGAGGCGGCCTGGGCTTCCGGTCCCGGAGAAATAAAATTTCTGCTTTCCGATTCTGCCTTTATATTCATACCGTCAAAAACCAGGAAAGACCTTCTGGTCGGCTACGAAATAGACCAGCCGGCATTCAACACTCTCATGTTCGAAAGCCTCAAGGCCGCAGCAAAGGGCGTTTTCTTCTTCAATGCTGAAGGGCCGGGCATTAGCGAAGCAGACAGAATCGTCATCAGCGACATGTTTAACAGTGACGAAACAAAGGCGACACTGCAGTCAACAAAACCAGCCGCAATATCGCGCCTTTACAAACCCTTTGATTACATAAAGATCAGCGCATACCTCAGCGACCCGCAGCAGACAATTGAAGCCGGCATGCGACAGGCACAGCTGTTCGGCTGGGGCGTGATATTACTCGGTCTTGCCGTCATCACAGGAGCATGGCTTATGATCCGCATCGCCGCGCTGGAAATCAAGAATGCCAGGGCACGTGGCGACTATGTTATCGGCGTATCTCATGACCTCAGAACCCCGATAGCATCGGTAAAAATGCTTTCCGAAAGCATGCTTTCCGGGAACATCAAGGATTATGAAAAACGTGAGAAGTTCCTCGCCATGATAGTGGCTGAATCGGATAACCTCAGCAGGATGATCGAACGCGTGCTCTATTTCGTAAGATACGGACAGCATGCCCTGGTATTCAACAAACGTGAAGTCGATATTGAGGAACTCGTCCGCGAAGCGATAACCATGATCAAACCGCGCCAGACGGCTGGAAAACAGACAACTGTGGACGGTAGACTGTCGACAGTGGACAGACAGGAATGTCCTATAAAGCTTTCCGCTTCTTCCACAACCAGTTTACAGTCAACTTCTGTGTTATCTTCACCGTCTACCGTCAACTGTCCACCGTCCGCTGATTCTTATATGGTAACAGCTGACAGACCGGCGCTGCTGCAGGTATTTCTCAATCTGATTGACAATGCGCTTAAATATTCCGTCAGCGAACAGGCTAAGCATGACGGCATTAGAATAAGAATAGGAAGTCGCGAGCCCAAGCACGGATTTTTCGGCATAAAACAGTCATACGTGACAATTGCCGTGACAGACAGCGGGATAGGCATTGCCAGGAAAGACAGGAAAAAAATATTCAGGGATTACTACAGAACAAAAGAAGCCCGCGCTTTGCACTTGTCCGGCGTAGGCCTGGGCCTCGCCCTGTGCAAGGAAATAATCGAGTCACATGGTGGGATGATAGAACTGCAAAGTGAACCCGATAAAGGCAGTACATTCACTGTTATACTGCCGAATGCACGTACGAAAATATAATAGCGAAACCCGCGGGGAGAAATACAGTCTGCTATTTGATGTGCTGAACCGACGCGACGCCTTGAGCGCCAGTCTGATCTCGGACCGTGATAACATTTGCGCCACTACCACCATTTGAGACATATACTGCACTATTTCCGCCTTCACCCTGAATGCCACCAAGAGAGGGATCGCTAACACTCCACATATAAGGTAGGACTATAGTATTGACAGCGTTAGAAAATGTACCGCCGACGGAAAGGTAAACAACATCCCCCTTGTTGGAGCACGTACTGGTTGACGGAGAAATGGACAACCCGGAAGTTTCGTCTGCGGTTTCACATCCACAGAAGAACAAGGCCACCGAAAGACTAACTACCGCCAGACAAAACAGAATAAAATTCTTCATGGGCAGATAGTTACAATTCACAAAACAGTTGTCAACCACAAGTTCCCGCGGTTCTGCGGCTATCACCCCTGCGCCCTTGCGTCGCAGGTGGAAAAGACTGTTAAACAGTGCAAATCAACCTTACTGGTTGATTTGCTCACAGTCTTTTCCACCTGCCGGGCGAGCCGGCAGGGGTTTTTGGCAGAGTTGCAATGCGCCCGTTCCCGCTCAGATAAGAACGGCTCGGCAGAGAGCCGTGCGTCGCCCTACCACCATACCTATCATGTTAAGGCGTTTATAGTGCGAAATGCCGAAATTTAGCAAAATGTAGCGCCGGTGTCACACCGGCCTCTTCGCCTTTCTTGCCCGGTCAGACACCGGGACTACATCCAGAATTTGAACATTTAACCTGCATTCCTCTTAACCTCATGCTCCCTTTATTAAAAGCTTACTTCACTCATACACCGCCGAGAAATCCCATTTCCCAGGTGTGACTTCGAAACGGCAGTACCGGTCATCTTCGCCCTTGCAAACGAGACCGCGTACAGACTTGCCAGCCTTGCCCGCCTGCCAAACGGTCTTTCCATTGACAGCCACCTTCGCAATGCGCCGCCCCTTTTCCACTGGAATTCCAACCATCGCCACCGTTTTATCCGGCGATACCAAGCTCAACCCGAATCGCGCCGCTTCACGTTTCAGTGACACTTTAACATTACCCTTTTGCGTCGGCACTACCGCTTCAATGGATTTGAGAGAACCCATCTGCGGCAGAGATACCTTCCGTAGGCAACGCTCTCAGGTGCCACACCCAGCACATACTGCGACATCATCGTCAGCGGACCACCGCTCCAGGCATGATTATAGGTGCCGCCCCCGTCCATCACTTCCATGCGCTCAATTGAAGGCTGCGGGATTTCACCTTCCGCGGTTGGCCCCACATTAAGCAGATAGTTACCACCCTTGGAGCTGCAGTCTATGAGGTTGCGCACCAACTGTTGGGCGGACTTCCAATTCTGGTCGGCCTTGTTATACCCCCCAATGATCATTCATCGTCATACACGATTCCCAGGGCTTGGACGAGGTGACCAACCCGGGAATAGTCTGTTCAGGGGTTCCATAATCACCGTAGCCATTTCCGCAACGGTCATTAATAATAACCGAGGGCTGAAGCGTTCTGCAGTGGTTGTACAAAACCTTGCTGCGCTCCGTGGTCCATGTCTTTTCCCACTGGCCATCGAACCAGAGCAGTCCGATCGGCCCGTAATTCTGCAGGATCTCCGTGAGCTGACCGTTCATATAGTCACAATATTTATCCATATCCGGCTTGCCCGTAGCCTTATCGTTCCAATCGCGGCGGGGTTCGTATAGCGGGTTGTGCCAGTCCATGATGGAATGATACAGACAGAAGACTATCCCCACCTCCTTGCACGCGGCGGCAATCTCCTTGAGTGGATCACGCTTGAACGGGGTTGACGCAAGGCACCAATCTGTGAGCTTCGATGGATACATGCCGAATCCGTCGCGGTGCTTGCAGGTGATGACGATGTAATTCACCCCGGCATCCTTGGCAACCTTCACCCAAACACGATCACGGCCTTAGAAAAGCTCTTGAGCGAAGATGGCCGAGCCGCGCCTTCTTATGATTTATAGCTTAGATTCACCCAACAAAGCTGTCTTATACCAACTCTTCAGCTTGCGACAGCTTCCAGGTATACGGAGTACTTGGCCATTTTTGAATCAACATCGAAGGAGCTCAACAGCACCTCCTGATCAACAGGACTCCAAGTTGTTTTCATGTGAGCCTTAAGCTGCGATAAGCCTCTGATGCATACCTGACGACAGCGCTCTTTGGAAACCCCAAACCGCTTTGAAAGATCCTGAAGGGTGAAGTGGTCCTCATCAAAGAACATTAACGAGATCATATCACGCGTTCTGGGTGGCAGTGAGTGCAGGCTGGACAAGAGATATTCGCACAGGTCTTTAGAAGCGGTTACCTCCTGAGGGCTTTCCGCCTTTTCATCGGGAATGATATCGCACCAGTTCGATTCGCCATCTTCTGCTGCGAAATCTTCCAGCATGACCGTTGAGCTCTCCAGACCCATTTTAATTATCTGCAGACGGGAAGATCCGATGTCTAGCCTTTCCTGCATGATGCTGTCGGTGAGATTTTCGCTGAACTCTGCTTTGAGCTCTTTAATTTGCTTCCAGTAACCATAATGATGATCTGGTATGTGGATGAATTTGGCTTTTCGGAAAGCTTTGCGCATGGCGTTTGTTATACATTTGCAGGCGTACGTGCTGAAGCTTATAGGCACGGCATGTTCCTCTGTATGGTACTGAGGATTGTAATTCTGGGCCGCCTGGACAAGGGCAAGATTTCCTTCGGCAATAAGATCCATTGCTGTTATGGACGTCGAAGAGCCGTAGACAAAACTCGAGAAACTCTTCCCGCAGTGAACAACCAGACGCAAATTGGCTTTTACCAACTCATCCACCGCGGCTTCTATATACTCAGGCTCTTCGCCTGCAAAAATAATACTGGTCAACACAGATTCGCGCTCTTTGGTAATACGGGGGTACTGACTGATATCTTTCATATAACGATCGTAGGCTGTATCTCTTAAGCTCATATAAACCCTCCGTTTCAGAATTATATTATCATTTTTCCAAAATCACACGGTCGGCATGTAATTGCTAGAACCGTGCCAAGACGACCCGACACAACGTTCTATTGTCGCAACTAATTCACTATTAAGAAGATATGATGATTATCGAAAACGGTAGCAACGCCGCAAGAGATCGGTTGTGGTATAGAGTATGCAGCTACACGGAGTAATTGAGTACAGTTGTATGCACCTGATGGTGATTTATTTACTGCCACCGGTCTCGTGAGGAGAAACACGGTGCAATACTAACGTAGGCCGCTTCTGGGCAAAGTAGTTCGCATCCCATTCTGTGGCAAACAGGATCACGAGTTGACCACGAATATCCAGCGCCAGTGTGACGCCGCTGCCCAGGAAGTCGTTATCAAACTGTTCCTTCTTAATGTCAGGCTCAAACCAGCGGATCTGCGTATACGGCGCGGGCTCAAGTCGCGGATCGGCCCCGTATTCATTCTGGAGCCGGTAAAGCACCACATCAAACTGGAGCTGTCCAACGGCACCCAGCAGTATTGAGGACTGGTAATCGCCAGGCATGGTGAAGGATTGTATCACACCCTCTTCCAGAAGCTGATCCAGTCCGGCACGAAGCTGCTTGTATTTCGACGCACCTGAATTACGTATAAAAGCAAAGGCCTCCGGCGGAAAGCGCGGTATCTCATCATACCTTATTTCAGGATTGGAGGTAAGTGTTGCGCCTATATGGAAAGCTTTGTGTGTAACCAGTCCGACTATATCTCCGGGATAAGCCTCCTCCAGCGACTCGCGCTCCTGGGCAAACAGTTTCTGCGGGTAGGACAGCCGGACGGGCTTACCGGTCTCAGGGTCGCTCACGACCATATCCTTGACGAACTTGCCTGAACAGACACGCAGGAAAGTAAGGCGGTCTCGATGCTTTGGATTCATGTTGGCCTGGACTTTGAACACAAAGCTTGAGAAGTCTGGATCCTCTGGAGAAACAAGGCGCCCATCAACCGACAGCCTGGGCTGGGGCGGCGCTCCATGCATTATGAAATAATCCAGCAGGAGCTGAACGCCGAAATTTGTCATACCGCTTCCGAAGAAGACCGGTGTGATCTTGCCGGCCTTGAGTTGATCCTCAGCGAAACTCTCGCCGGCACCAGACAGGATCTCCAACTCTTCAATCCATGGGTCCAGAAGACTGGCCGGTATCTCACGCCGCAGGTTTTCATCGTGGATACTGCTCACCTGATCGGGTGCCCGGTACTTATTATGCGCAGTTCGCTCGAAACGGTGAAGCTTCTTTTGCAGACGATCATACACACCCAGGAATTCAGCACCGCTGCCCAGCGGCCATGTGACGGGGAACGCACCAATGCCCAGGACTTTCTCCAACTGGTCTACCAGCTCCATCGGATGCATCGCCGGGCGATCCATCTTGTTCATGAAAGTGAAGATAGGAATACCGCGCAGCCGGCAGATCTCGAATAGTTTACGTGTACGCTCCTCTATACCCTTTGCCGCGTCGATCACCATGACCACGCTGTCGACGGCGGTCAAGACACGGTATGTGTCCTCGCTGAAATCTTTGTGGCCCGGGGTGTCCAGCAGGTTGATAACACAGCCGCCATAGTCAAACTGAAGCAGAGTGGATGATATGGAGATACCCCGCTGTTTCTCCAGCTCCATCCAGTCAGAAGTCGTGGTACGCTGGTCCCTGCGGGCGCGCACGGAGCCTGCCGCATTGATAGCACCGCCGTATAGCAGCAGCTTTTCGGTCAAGGTGGTCTTGCCTGCATCCGGATGCGAAATGATCGCAAAAGTACGCCGCCTTGATATTTCGTTTAAAGTTTTCTGATCAGTCATAACGGGCGGAGAGATTAAAAGAGACGGCATAGCAATGTCAATGCACATCCCCATCGTAATGTTACAGCAATATCGATTATCTCAACCGCCCTGCTCTGCTGCGCAGCTGCATCCTGCGTTCCGGCATATCTCGCCTATGAAGGATCGGTTCCCAAAATGTAGTCCCGGTGCTTGTCAGTCCGAAGCAATGGGCATAAAGGGGCGCAGGCTGATCTCACCGGGAGATGGGTATTAAAGCAAAGAGTCCGGTGTGGACACCGGAACTACATCCAGATTTTAAACATTCTGTACATTTTGTGAATTCTGTCAAAAACTCTTGAATTCTATTCCGCTGAAAACATCGAACATTTACCCGATTTTCAGTCCTGCACCTTCCTTGCTGTAGCTGCGCCTGCCTGTTAGGCCATAGCCTCTTGGCGACGGCTGATGTCAGGCGCAGTCATACGGCGCATGACACATGCGCCGCTACATCACCACTTTGTCTTGTTGCAGAAATAGCACACCGACAACATAACCGGAACTTCCACAAGAACGCCTACGACAGTAGCCAGCGCAGCGCCTGACTCAGGGCCGAATAGAGTTATCGCCACCGCTACCGCCAATTCGAAGAAATTGCTGGCACCAATCAGCGCTCCGGGCGCCGCGATATTATGCGGAACTTTGAAGTACTTCATCATGCCATATGTCAGCGATGAGTTGAAATAAACCTGAATTGTCAACGGAACGGCGATCAGAAGAACATGCAGCCACGTCTTCGTTATGTTGTCGGCCTGGAAGGCGAATATCAGTACAAGCGTTGCCAGCAATGCGATGATAGTTATCGGATGGAAGAAAGGCATATATTTGCCTTCAAACTAGACAAGCCCCTTTGCTCGTATAAGCGCTGTCCTGCTTATGCTTCCCAAAACCAGAGGGATCACGATGAACCCGATAACGCTATAGAAAAGAACTGGATACGGTACCGTAAGATTACTCACCCCGCTTACCAGCAACCCAACGATAGGCACAAAAGCGACCAGCATTATCAAGTCATTTACTGCAACCTGAACAAGGGTATACGCAGGATCGCCGTCGGTGAGGTATGACCATACAAATACCATGGCGGTACAGGGCGCAGCTGCCAATATTATTGAACCGGCCAGATACTGGTCTGCCAGCTCAGGGCTGATCCATGCCTGAAATACAAATTTGAAGAATAGCCAACCCAGAAACGTCATCGACAGCGGCTTCACTACCCAATTGACGAATATAGTTATAGCCAGACCTTTTGGTTTCCGGCCGACACCCAAGATACTCCTAAAATCTATCTTCAGCATCATCGGATATATCATCAGCCATATGAGCACAGCTATCGGCATGTTTATCTGACTGCCTTTGCCGAACTCCAGATCTCTGATGACGTCGACCACATCAGGCATCAACTTTCCAATGACCACTCCGACCATCATACACAGCCCGACCCAGACGGTTAGATAACGCTCAAACCCGCTCATAGCTTTCTTTGTTTCCAGCTTTTTCATAACCCCTTCCCTCTTTTGCTTTTTATTCAAGAAGTTTAGCCGCCCGCTCTCCCGAGCTCGACTCCCAGGACAAGGCCTGGGGGCCGGGTGGCAAAATATTTTATGTTTAATGTTTCTGACAGAATTGACAAAATTTACAGAATTATTTTGAACATTCTGTTCATTCTGTCTAAAACTCTTCCGTTGCGGTTATTTACTCTCTCTGTAACCTCTGTGTGCTCCGCGAGAGCAAATCTTCCGGAAGCCTTTCCACGAACTTCCTTATTTCATCCCTCCCCCGTCGATAACACTCCAGCTTCTCCTCTTCCGTATTCATGTTCTTTGCCAGTCGTGGCGGATCATCAAACCCGACATGCACCACCTTTGTCCTGCCGGGAAAGACCGGGCAGTTCTCGTCGGCATGTCCGCAGACTGTAACCACATAATCAAAGTCCGACGTCGAAAGTTCAGACACCGTTTTCGAGACGTGCCTACTAATGTCCACTCCCACCTCTGCCATCACCTTAACAGCATTCGAGTTCAAACCATGCTTTTCAATCCCGGCGGAATATGCCTCTATTACATCGCCTTTCAAATATCGCGCCCAGCCCTCAGCCATCTGACTCCGGCACGAATTGCCGGTACAGAGAAATAGAATCTTCAACTGCTTCTTCAAAATCTCCCGTCCTTTCATGAATTCATGACGTCGCCAACAAATAGAATCCCGCGCCAACTAGCAGAATGCCGGCAATGTAGCGTATCACCAATTCAACCTTCTGAACCTTTACCGATGCTTTCCCAAGCGCTACACCAACGAGGATGGCTCCGAGCGGAAGACTGAATCCCACGCCAAAAGCAGCCATAAGCAGCATCCCCCATAGAGCATGTCCCATCAACACACTAGCTCCTATCACAATAAAGATTCCGGGATTACAAGGCAGAGAACTGGCGGCAACGCCTCCTCCCATAAGCAGCCCCACCATCACTGTACCGAGCATTCCCCGAATTGCTGAATGTGTCGATGTCTTTTGAGTAAACTTTGGCATTCTTACCGGCAACATCTTGAGAGCCGCAAGACCTAGAAGCACGGCGACTGCACCAGCAAATATCTTCCAGTACCTACCAAGAATTGCCTGCGCAGTCTGACCCACAACCCCGGCAACAAACCCCAGAATAATCAGCGCCAGAGTGGTTCCTATCATGAACGAGATTGCCGACACCATCGTCATACGTCGATTTGCATCTTCCCTCGTACCGGAATAGGCCACAAGCATGCCCATAGTCGGCAATGTGCAACAGGCACTGGCTATCGCGCTCACCAACCCCAGCATGAAAGCCAGCGGCAAGGCTGCCGGCCCCATGCTCGCCGCCTGCAAAGTGTCTGTAACCCATTTCAGCATGTCGATCATATCGCTCCTAGTTACATCCACTCGGTCCACAGCCGCCAGATGACGGTCCACAGCCACCGCCCGAACTCCCTGCAGTGACAAACGCCTGAACGAGTTTTGTTTCGGTTAGTTCACCGGAAACGGGTGCTATGCCGCGCCCTTTAACCATTGCGAGCACACTTGGCATTGTCATCTGCGTTGCCAGCTGATTATAATTTGCAGTACCGGGCTTTAGCGAGAAAACACCGATCTGTCCACCAGCCTGAGGCTCTATTGTTTTAGCTGCACCAAATAATTGCGCCGCTGGAACCTGAGCACTGGAATTAGTTGCGTCAGGCAAAAATACGAAAACACCGGCCATATCTTTTGCCATTGTATTTAACTCGGAAAGCGATCCGATTTCCTTTATCGCCACAGCTTTCGTTGACGATGCTGCACCATCCGGCACAGTGACCGGCTTTGAGTCGGCCAATGTCGCAAAACTGTCTGGAGCTTTAGCTGTTGATATATCCTTGTTTTTTACGACAGCTCGTGCCACCAGCAATCCAGCGGCAACCAGCACAACCACACCCACTATCCAGCGCATCTTCCCTGATGAACCCTTACCGCCACACTCACACCCGGGCCCGCATGCAGACACCTGTTCCTTGAACACTTCCAGATCATTAGTCGGTTTACTATCAATATTCTTAACGTTCATTTCTTACATCTCCTTATCTATTACTTTAACAACAACATCCCTTACCACTATCAGTCCCGCCGCCCGAGCAGCATTTCTTAACATTTACAGGTTGCATCACACCGGACATCAGGCTCTTGGAGAACTTCCGCATGATCGACGCAGCACCTTTCTCGACCATGTGGCCCACCTCTATCGCATCAGCAATATCGCTTTCCTGAACACCAAGATCCTTAGCCTTTGCGACATGATATTTCAGACAATCCTGGCAATGCGCACCAACAGATGCTCCTATCGCTATTAACTCCTTTGTCTTTTCATCCATAGATATCCTTTCTCTGCACTTCATTCCCTTTACGCTTACTATCTCGAACTACTGACTTATTCATCATCACTGCAACAACAGGCCTGATCCTCACCACAGCAAGCAGACTTGCGCCCCATAGCCACGTTCAGAATACCGGTTGCACAGCCCACACCGTTCTTGACCCTCACCGCACCAGCCGGACAATTGCGAGCGCAGGCACCGCATTCCATACAAGCGTCACGCTCAGCTATACGACACTTCCTCGCCTCAACAATGAAGACATTGTGCGGGCATACTTCCACACAACGCCCACAACAAATACAGGTTTCCCGATCAAGCCGCAAAGTAACCACATTTTTCAAGTATTGCATTTTCATTTATACAATCTCATTTCCAACGGACAATGAACCAAATAATAACACCCGTCACTGCTGTAACGATCTGCAAAGGCACTGCCAACTTGATCTCTCGTCTCACACCTGAAACCGATGTGTAAGGGGTGCACCCAGTAAACATCAACCCAAGAAAAGAGCAGGCCGCCAGACTCATCAAGACTATAGACACCCCCTCTACCCAGCCGTAGTGACCCAATTGGCAAAGCACTGCACCCGTCACCAATCCTGCTGATGCACCTTTCAGCGCAAATGAACGTCCCGGCAACCACGGCAGAAACAATGGAACAAGCATGATACCAGCCAGAAAATTAACCCAGACTGCAACTGCAATACCCGGCCATTGATCCATCGCGAAACGGTAACCGTGCCGTTCCACTCCAGCCCCAAGAAAGAACGCCAGCATTATGAGAATAGTCGGCACAAAACGCTGCATAAACTCCACCGGCGCCACCGTCAGACGGTCCGAGAGAGAGAAATCCACACGCCGCATTACTGGCGTAGCGTGCATTCCATTGCGCAGAAAATCAGGGATATCACCGGCACGAACCGGTCCATAGACAACGCGAAAACTTGTTCGACGCTGGACCTCATGGGCAGCCACGCCCGGCGCGCCTAGTTGGGGTAGAATCAGCGTTGAGCCGCTCACTACCCGCGCCACATCTGTCGCCGCCATGCGCTGAATCAATTCTTCCGTTCCAAATGAGCCTTTGCCGGCCGCGCACCAGACGTTGATCCCCTTAGTGTCCAGCACCAACAACCATACATTCAAACCGTCCAGCGCCTCACGCAAAACGTCGAATGATAATTTGTAGTTGGCAGATGCCAAAAGCGGCGAATCTGACGCAGGACAACCTACGGCATACAAGCCAGGCTCAACAGCATACCGCATTCTCCCTATATTCCAGCGTACCGCCACAGCACCGATACGATCGCGCCACGTCAAACGCGTAGAAATTCGCGGCACATGCCCAGCCAGAGTATCGACGTGTCCGGTAACCCAATGCTGGGTCTTCGTATTAGAATCTATCAATGCGTGTCCGCTTTGATTCATCAGTGATAATTCTCCTAAGCACATCCCCGTTGCCGCCGGCACAGACTTTCCGGTTTGCACGCGACAACTGCTTTAAGCTTTTGTGCATCTTTTGCGACTGCTTCGTCATTTTTCAAAGAGTCGCGCAACCATTTCAACACTGGACGAACCAATGAACCGGACGCACCTTCGGGCAGACTGTAATAGGCCCAGCGGCCCTCTTTCCTGAAGTCAGCCAAACCCGCCGCACTAAGGACTGAAAGATGTTTCGATATTGTAGACGGAGCCAGGGCCAGCACTTCTACTATCTGACAAACACACAGCTCCCCGCCTTGTAGAAGCATCAGAATGCGTACACGTTGGAGATCAGATAGAGCCTTTGTGACACGCAAAGTTAGTTTCATTGATTCGCTGTTCATATATTCGTCTCCTTTTAAATCAATAGGAATGTAGCCCCGGTGTCTCACCGGGCAATCGCGGGAAAGATCCCGGTGTGGACACCGGTACTACATTTTTCTCACCCCGCCACATCCCGTGCCATTCGGCTCTGCGCTCTCTGTGTACTCTGTGAGAGATCGCTTCTTCATCCCGCAGCACTTCGACTATTTATCCCCGCAGCAACAACCACTCTTCTTCTCTGAAG
>CAMCYG010000057.1 GCA_945883775.1 Victivallis vadensis | reverse complement strand
TATGCTTACAAAACGAATAATACCGTGTCTTGACGTCAAGAACGGAAGAGTCACTAAAGGTGTTAAGTTCCAGAACAACATCGAACTGGGCGACCCTGTAGAGATGGCAACAAGATATTACGAAGAAGGCTGCGACGAACTCGTCTTCTATGATATAACCGCATCGGCTGAACGGCGCCCCATCGACATAGAGATGGTCCGCGCTGTCGCAAAAGCAGTAAGGATCCCTTTTGCGGTAGGAGGAGGAATCTCCAACCTGGCCGATATGGCGCGCGTTCTAATGGCAGGCGCAGAAAAGGTGTCCGTCAACTCCCTTGCCGTCGCCAATCCCGGAATAATCGCAGACGGCGCTAAAGCATTCGGATCACAGTGCATCGTACTGGGGATGGACCCAGTTGCAAACCCTGACAAAAAACGATTTCCCTGCGGATATGAGATCACCACTCGCGGCTTCAGAGAGCACACAGGCATAGACGCCCTGGAATGGGCAAAACAAGCAGAAAGCCTTGGGGTCGGCGAGATAGTCGTAAATTCTGTCGACGCCGACGGCACCAGAGCCGGGTTTGAGATCGCGCTGACAAGACTCATCGCAACCAACGTCCGGATCCCAGTAGTGGCTTCAGGTGGAGCTGGCAGACCCGAACATCTCAGCAAAGTCTTCAAAGACGCTGGTGCCGATGCAGCCATCATCGCAGGCATGATACACACCGGCGAATACACTATCCCCCAGATCAAGGAAGAGCTCGCGGCAGCCGGCGTTCCAGTAAGAAAGAACTGGTAACTTCTATGCCACACGAAAAGAAGCTCATTCTCGCATCAGCATCCGCTCGGCGGAAAAAGATTCTCACAGACATGGGTCTTACTTTCGAAGTTATGATACCGGATGTGGAGGAAAAGCATCTCATCGACCATCCTCGCAGGACCGCAGTTGACAATGCGTTCAAGAAGGCTGAGTGGTGTCGAAACCTAAGACCTGACAGTTATATCATCGCCGCCGACACGGTTATTGACTTTATGGGCCAGTGCATAACCAAGCCAGCGACGAGGGAAGAAGCCCGAATATTTCTCAAGAAATTCTCTGGTAAGACACAGGTTGTTTTCACCGCTGTAGCCTTGGTCAAACCTACCAGCCATGGAATACGCAAACACAAGCAGCATGGACCTGAAGTACACGTCGGCATGTCTTCGGTAAAGTTCAAAGAACTCAGTGATTTAATAATCGAAGATTATTTTGAAAGAGTCGACCCGGCCGACAAAGCCGGGGCCTATGACATCGACCAGCATGGCGACATGTTAATCGAATCGTTTGATGGCTCTCTCACTAACATTATGGGACTGCCGTCTGAGCTGGTTTCAGACTGGTTGATAACGGAAGGCTTGCTGTAACTGAGTTTGTGTGTTCCGCCTGGTATTTCTCCTCCGCCTTACGTATCCAGAAATCAGCCCCAGGGCCTTTTACTGATTTAAGGAGCACTTTGACATTCGCCAGCGGCGCATCGATGACAACTTTCGTGCAAACATGCCGTAAATCTTCCGAAATCCAGACAGTCACCCGACCCTTGTCTTTCATGACACCTCTATACATCAACGCGGGATTGATTCGAAGGCTCTGAACCTCACCGTATTCATCCAGCTCAACAGACTCACTCTTACCGCAGGCAAGCACTATCGGCGACACGCTGCTAGAGGAAATAAAGTGATTCGTATATACGGTATCGCTGGCCAAGCCTGCCACTCGCAGATTATAAACAAAAGCCACCAGATCTCTTGTGTCAGGCGTTATCTTAACCTTCTCCGCAACACCAGTCACAGAAGCAGACCAAAAGGCCTCATTTCTGTCACGATCAAATACAATAGTTTCGTCGCAAGAACGCCCACGCCGACTGAGCTGCTTATTGAACCATAAACTCTTCAAAGCGACAGGCTCAACGAGCGACAAGACGTTATCTTCGACGGGATAGACTGCGGCAAATATGTTACCCGTTTTAGATGAGAATCTCAGTGAGACCACAGGTTTTCCGTTAAAGTTAGTCCAACTGCTAGATACTGTGGCGCTTCCAATGGGAATACAGCCCCAGTACATTCCATACTCGAGGACTTCCCCTACATTCTTCAGACTCGACAGGTCCTGTTTCTGTTCCTCGCCAAACGCGCCCTGACATGCTGAGACTATCAGGATATATATGAGAACCAAACGACTGAATGCAATTACCCTATTCATAGAAGCCACGATCCGCACGACAGTGCGCCGAATCCCATAACCAGCGTCTCCACCGTCTCACTGGACATCCCTAAGACATCGCCAGTAACCCCGCCGAACATTTTCTTTGCCCAGAGCGCAAGAATCAATCCCGCCCCGAACGCGGCAGCCATAGCAGATAAGCCATCGATCCTGCACAACCCTGCGGCGATCAGCAATGTCAGCGCCGAAGCAACAAGCAAGTGCCTGATCTTGGCGCCCTGCACAAATCCTCGGGCTGTGCCGCCATTCTTTCTGGCGTAAGGAATAAGAATCGCGATGAGCACCTGCACGAACCTTGCACAAACTGCAGCTACAATAAGCCAAACCAGTCCGCCTACACTCAACAGCTTCACAATACAGACATACTTAGCAAGACACAGCACCACGATTCCTGCTATCCCGAATGAACCTTTGTGCGTATCTTTCAATATCTCAAGACGTCGTTCAGGGGTTCTGCCGCCAAGCGAGTCGCACACATCAGCAAACCCGTCAAGATGCAGACCGCCAGTCAACACAAACGAAACTGCTATTGCTGCCACTGCCCCCGCCTCATGCCATCCTGTATAATGCACGAACAACCAGACAGTCGCGGCAGAAACCGACCCGATCAGCGCGCCCACCAGCGGAAAAAACGGCAGCGATGCAGCGAAGTCATCTGCATCCCTGCCCCTAAGCGGCAGAATCGTCAAAGTTCTTATTGCTGTTATCAACCCATTCATAATTGTAAAGCCCACACTCAATCGCTCTGTTTAGTCATTGATTTTGCAGTCTGCTCGTTAAAGGCACGGATTTTCTTAACAAGCTCCTCTGCCCTGCCCATGGACTCAAAGATAGCCTCCGCATCCTGCTTCCAATCCCTGTAATCTTCGCCCTGCCCCAGCATGAACTGGCTGTTACCTTTAGCCACAAGCAATATGTTGTTGATCTCGTGCACAATCTCCCTGGCAAACTTATGAAATGTCTGCAGTGCACCAACCCGATCCTTGGCATCAGTGACATCAAGAATACTGCCGATCAAACCAGCAACTGCTCCATCAGCACTGTTGTAAACCGCCTTGTAAAACACAACATGTCTAAGAGCGCCATCCGGCCGCTTCAAGGCGGCCTCGTACATTTGCACACTTCGGCTCTCAAATAACTCCATGTCCCTCTGATAATAAACGTCCGCAATATCCTTCGGGGCAACCTCGAAAACCGTCTTGCCAATCACATCGGCCTTATCCAAACCAGTCAACTTCTCAAAAGCGGTATTACAGCCTAAATACCGGCCATCTCTCCCCTTGTAGAATATCGGAATTGGAAGCACCTCCATCAGCATCGCAGTGAAATTCAGATTCTCCTGAATGAGATCGTTCTGCTTGAGCCGTGCGAATGCTGCACCAGCGGCAGAAGCGGCACGCTCAAGAAATCCGACCATTTCGGCATTCAGCAGATTCGGACGCTTATCACTCATGTACAGAAGGCCGATGATCCTTCCATTAACCTTGATGGGAAGGATGGCCAGCGAGCGATACCCAGCCCGATTGCATTTATGGCGCACATTGATGGCAGGAAGACAGGATTCGATTCCCTTCAGAAGAGGGAGGTCGTTCGTCCAGAAGCTACCAAGACTCGTAAAACAACTGTCGCTTGTCTTCCGACCCGACAAAACCATTCCGCAAAGACACTCATAGGCGGGCATGCTCAGTGAGTCGAGAATCATTTCCCCATCGTCACCTCGATGAATAAGAAGATTCTCTGAGGCGATAAAATCATCCACCATGCCTTCACTGCAATAAAAAGGAAAATCATCACTCTGAAGCAGTCGCAGACCAACGGCCTCGAACCCCGTCGAGCCTTTCATCACGTTGACCACGCCTCGCGCGATATCCTTGCTCTCCCAACTCGAATTGAGGACGTCAAGGAGGCGCAGGCACATGTCACATCCCGGACAAACATTGAAGCTGGAATTTGGTGTAACTTTATCCATCGGATCTCCACGAGACACTATTTACTTTTAACCGCTGTCATGAGCCAATGTGGCATCGGAGGCGGCAGTTTTACAAGCTTGATATCGATAAATCCTGCATCAGCCAGCCAGCCGCGCATATCTTCATCCGAGAACACCCAGCCATTCTCAGTCGTAAGCGCCATATTCACAGCAAACAGCGCACTGAACTTAGGACTTGTTCTGCTAGCATCTGTCATCATATCCAGAATATTGATCACCCCGCCCTGCTCCATCGAGTTGTATGCTTTTTTCAGGATTTTTCCAATCAAATCCGGCGACTCCTGATGCAGAACGCCGAATATATTGACCACATCGTTACCGGCAGGAAAATCCGCTTTATGATAATCGGCGGGGATAAGCTCTATTCTATCCTTAAGCCCGCTCTTCTCTACGAGCTCTGCGGCAATCCTCACAACGGCCGGAAGATCCAGCACGCGGCATTTTATTGCCTCGCTCTTCCTGCATGCCAGAATCGAGTATGCCGCGGGTCCACCACCGATATCCAGCAGCGTGCGCCTACCGGCTAGGTCTACATGCGGCATGACTGCCTGACCTATCGCCATCGCCCGATAATGCATCGACATGACAAAAGTACGAGTCCGTGCCTCATCCTCCCCGAGATGCAACTCCGGCACCTCCACCGGCTTTCCCGATCGCACAAGCTCCAGAAGCCTGCCCCATGCCGGATAAACATCACGGTTATAACAGATCGCACCGGACAGATCAGCTGGCTTACCTTTTACCAGAAAGGCATCTGCCTCCGCGCTATTTCTGTAAAGATCACCGTCTTTTACAATAAGACCGGTTGCAACACAGGCATCCAGCAGCAATCTCATTGCTTTCTGGTCAGCACCGATTTTCCCGGCAACAGCATCAATGTCGGCGCCGCCCAAGTGGGCAAGCACAGTAAAGATTCCTGCATCAATTGCGGCAAACAGAACGCATGATTCATAAAATGCATTTGCCTGGTTGATTATTGATGAGGGATCCAGTCTCACTTATCCTCCGCTTTTTTTTCGGCGGAGTCATGAACTTTGCTTCGCTTAAAAGTATATTGGACTTTTCCGGAGAATGCTTTCTCATCATTGGCATATTTTCCAAGGAACTGCACCCAGTCTGCCGGCTTAACATCCAGCGCCAACGAGTCGTACTGGTTTGTCTTTATCTGTGCCACGCTCAGCCCTGAGCTCCCGATATTTTCCTTAAACCAATCATTATTGAGGGGTTTCACAACCATAACATCTCCATTGATCACAACTTTTGAGACAAAATGAACCGGCAGCATATGCATCTGCCACCATTCATTAACGACCCCTTCCCTTAAATCGCCGGCAGTCGTATCCATGAAAATGCTATCGCCTATCCTGAAATAGACTGTCTTAAGGATTCCACACACACCCTTGTCAGAACATGTCCGGACCTTGTCGTCACCGAATTGCCAGACTTGCTCACACTTACCGGCCTTGCCTTCCTCCTGCATCAGCCAAAGGCCTTTGATCTCTTTACAGTCAATCTTTACTTCATCAGTATAGAATGGATTCAGCGAGCGGACGCACGAACTACAGAACAAAGCAACCACGCAGAACACCAACACAACAAGCTTCTTCATGTCATCCTCCTTTCTTTTAGCGCCTGGCACGCTCGGCAC
The DNA here is from genome assembly GCA_945883775.1 of Victivallis vadensis. Classification (GTDB taxonomy): domain Bacteria; phylum Verrucomicrobiota; class Kiritimatiellia; order UBA8416; family CAMCYG01; genus CAMCYG01. The sequence goes on along the minus strand of CAMCYG010000057.1, from coordinate 11,507 downwards.
AAAACACCTACTCCATCTATAGCGTCATGCACTTGGCTGCGAATATTCCGCTTCTACATTAATGGCGATTCCGCCACGCGCATTGAACTCACCCTTAACAACCATCTTCCTGGGCTTGATACAACGCACAATATCATCAAGGATGCGATTTACCACAGCCTCATGAAAAGCACCGTGATTCCTGAAGGAGAACATGTACAGCTTCAAGGACTTACTCTCCAGACACAACTTGCCTGGTATATACCGGATGGTTATCTTCCCAAAGTCGGGCTGTGCCGTGATTGGACAGATCGACGTAAACTCAGGACAGTCAAACTGTATCCAGTAATCACGCCTGCTGTATTCATTCGCAAAGGCCTCGAGATTGGCTTTATCAGGGGAGTCCGGATATTTGCGATGGTTCCGCTTAAGCAGTGAGAGTCCGTCATATCTTCTTTTCTTCATCAGTCTACTTCTCCTTTATATCAAGAACACCATCCCAGGCCGTTGGTGGATGACTCACAAGATAATCAATACGCTGCAAATATGATTTTGCAGGGGCATCCTCACCCTCTATAGTCATGAACACATTCTTCGCGACCAGAAAATCACCCGCATAGAACAACTGCAGCCCCTTGTCAAACGTCTCAAACACCTGCGCCCGCTTGTCATACTCCGCTTTGAACATCGGCTCATATACCGTTACCGGCTCTTTCTTACCCTTTACCCGCACGCGACCCAGCTCCCTGCACCCGAACTCAGGGCTCAGCCGCTTTCTAGTCATTTCCGTTATCATTATAAAAGTACCAAACTGTTTATTCAGACCTTCAAGCCGTGCCGCCAAATTGCCGGCATCACCGAGGAATGTGTAGTTGAAACGCTGATTTGAACCCATATTGCCGACAACTACCTTACCGGTATTTATGCCCATCCGCGCATAGACATCCCAGCCCGTCTGCTCCTTGAATAGAGGCCTCAATTCTGCAAGTTTCTGCTGGGAAAGCAGAGCAGACCTGACGGCATGGCTCGGATGATCGTCCAGATTTAACGGCGCGTTCCAAAAAGCCACGACTGCGTCACCGATATATTTATCCACTGTCCCGCCGCTGTTCATTACTATGTCCGTCATCGGAGTCAGATAATCATTCAATAGCGCCGTTAGCTTCTCGGGCGTCAGGCTTTCCGATATTGAAGTGAACCCCTGCAAGTCTGAAAAGAATATCGTCAGCTCCCTCGTCTCGCCACCCAGCTTCAGCTGACCCGGGTTCTCAATCAGCCGTTCAATGAATTCGCGACTAATGTACTGTCCAAACGCGCCTTTGATATAGCGCTTCTGTTTACCTTCAAGCGCGTAGTTGACGAACACTGCACCGACCAGCCCTATGATTGCTCCGACCTCCTCAACCGCTACAGGCAACCAATAACATCGGGAATAAGCAACAAAGCCCGCGACCACCGGGACAGGAAGAACAAACAGGCAAACCAAGCCGGCCTGGACTCCGTTCTGGCAAAGTCGTATGGACACGCCGGCAAGAACAGCAATCAAAACTGTGAAGATAATAACCGGCCATTTATCAACCTCACGTATGAAATCGCCCGACAACAGATTGTCCAGCATTGTGGCATTAATCTCTACGCCGGGATAGATATTGCTGATAGGAGTCGGCTTCAAATCAAGAAGCGCAGTAGCTGAACTCCCGAAAAACACATATCTATCCTTAAAGAATGACGGATCAATAACAGGCTTCCCGTTCTCCCTGAGGCGCAACTCACTCTGAATGACCGCCGCAGCTGACACTGTCTTATGCGTCATAGAGGGGCCTCTGAAATTAAGAACCGTCTTGCCTGCGTTATCAAGCGGCGCTTTTTTGTCGCCAACATATAAAAAGCCATTGCCTATACGCACGTCCGGTTTTCCTTCAGACGCCAGATACGCCGCCATCCCGAGCGACGGAACCAGCTGGCCGCAAAACATATAGAAAGGAGTGGTATATCTGGCAACAGCGCCCTCTCCGAGCTCCGAAGCGGCCACATTCCCAAGGACAGCGGCATTGGTCAGGACCTGCAGGACAGGGAACGAAGCATACTTCATCGTGATGCTGGACATCAAACCGGGCTTATTCTGCACACCATAAAACCTTATTCCGTTTGCTTTATATTCAGCAGGCCAATTGGTAGAGGACGAGATGTCATCACTTAGAGTGAATGCGCCAACAAAATTGGAAGAGGCGGCAATGGCTTCGCCCAGCGCATTATCGTCATCGACTTGATATACTGACGGCTCTGAGAAGATCATATCAAACGCAACGGCTTTAGCGCCGGAACGTTTGCAGAAGGCTATCACAGGCTCATAGCACTGCCGCCACCATGGCCAACCCCAGCCCCGTTCCTTCTCTTTGCCCCAATCGAGACTGGGCTGATCGAGCATAATTATGCGTATGTCATCAGTTGCGACACCTGGCTTGGCCAGGGTCTTGACGCGCCAGTCCCAGCTGTAATTCTCGAGGATATTCAAGATGCCGAATTGCCACAAAACGATGGCAACGGCCGCCGAGATCAACCCGATAACAACACCTTGTATGAATCTAGTGAACATAATACTACATCAACCCCGGTGAGACACCGGGACTACATCCCAAGTACTGGAAGAACCAAAAACCATCCCGAAAGCATCACCCCTGAATCTTGGTCCGATTCTGACTCCTGAATTCTGGATTCTGAGCTCCCTATCCACGCCTCATTCTTATATTCCTGCCAATGATGCCTTGAAACGATCAGCGCGCTTTGCAGGCGAATTGACCGGACCATAACTTACCAGCAGCGGCTCAATATCCTTTATGCGGACTTGGGGATCTGGATGCGTCTTTGCAAAGCCCTTGTTGTCGTGAGGCATTATACGGCTCATCTCCTGAAGCATATTCTTCAAAGCCACAGGGTTGTAACCCATTCTAGAAAGAATGGTCACAGCAGATTTATCAGCTTCTGTCTCCAGGCCACGCGCATAGCCGCTATTAACCATCGTATTTACCATGTCAGATAAACAGCCCTCGAAAGCCTTTGTAAGGTCTGCCAATTCAGCAGGGCCGAACTGTTTGCCGGCTTCCGCTAGCATAGTAGTCACTGCGCCGGTCCATCTGCTCTTGCTGATGGCGCCGATCGCGTGACCATGCTGAACGTGCGCGATCTCATGCGCCAGAACAGCAGCGATCTCGTCCTCACTCTTACAACAGCGGAGCAGTCCCTTTGACACAAGAATCAAACCGCCAGGCGCCGCAAACGCGTTTATCTCATCGGTATTCATGATCATAAACCGATATCCGCCAAACGTATTAGGCTTATCGGAGAACTGTGCTATAGTCTGGCCCATAACATTCAGATAATGATTGCCAGCCTGCCCGTCATACGCCTTAAAGGTCTTAAACAAGACTGCAGCAACAGACCGACCGAGATAATATTCCTGCTCAGGAGTCACCTTCTCAAACGCTTTACCAACTGCGGAAGAGCTCTTATTTATCGACTCAGCCTGACCAGCAGTTATCGCGCCTGTTGCAACTCCGACAGAAGTTCCTGCCTGCGTCACGACATCCAGCACCGCACATCCGGCGAAAATAGCGACTGCCAATATCAACATGCATGAAAGCGTGATTCTTGTAAGGCTTCTCATTTCGCACCTCCTTCTGAAGGCTTGATCTCGCCTTGCTTGACGAAATCCTGCATTTCATTATCACTGACCTTCATAGCTTTCATTTTGTCGACGCTTGCAAAATCAGCGGCCTTATCCTTGTTCTTAAACTCATTCTCGACCTGCGAACTGAAACCTTTTGTTGCATTGGCAAGCTCGGCATTGGATGCCACTTTCGCCACATCCTTATCGCCAGCCTTCATATCCAGCTTTCGTGCAGTCAGTGCAGATTCGTGCACCCAGCCGTCGATTTTGCCACCATCACCCTTAACGCGAGTCCAGGCGCCTTTGACCTCGACGACCGACACCTCCATCCCGTATTTCGGAGTGGCAATAACCGCCCCCAACGGCGACGCCGAAGAACGGACCTTGCACTCAGTACTCTGTATTCTCATGACCTTCTCTTTAGCCGCCTGTGCACACACAGGCAGGACTAGTCCGGCAATCAATATCATCGCAATATGTTTAACCATATCGACATCCTCCTTAATAATACTTTAACTTGCCGGTATTATACGCAAAACCTTCGCTGGGTGAAGCTCTTTTATCGTCTCCAACGGGCGGGAAAATTGTCATCGTAGTCTCTTATGACTTTCCGTCTTTTTCAGATAATTATGGCCTGACACAATCGGACGCTTCAGGCGTTTTTCCAGCGCTTTTCTTGCATTTCCTGCTATCTTGCCGCCTGCACACGAATCCGCTTTTAGCTTCTTCATGCCTTTGCTGTCTTCGGTGCGATGAATTTCCGTCGTGGATCGCTCGCCAAGCATGGTAAAGATCAGCTCGAAATCATCCATGTGATCACGCAGGTTTTCACACTTCAGTCCCTTGATCTTCTTATACTCATTCGGGGTGACGCCAAACGCAGCCTTGGAAATCTGCGCTGTCAGAATCTCGTAATCCTTGTCGTCCTGCGCACCACGGTTCAGCCATTCATCGGTCAACTCAGCCCTGATAGCGATCCCACGCATGCGTTTCTCAATCCAGTCATCGCTGTAACCCTTAAGCTTGTAGAGCATTCGCGTCCGCTTGGTTGCCAACTCTGGATTCTCAATTTCCTGCACCCGCTCATAACCGACCTTAGCCAGCCAGCGCTTAAATGGTTCCGCCTTTGGAGAGGGGATGGATTGAACTAAGCGGAATATGCCTTCGGTATTCCAGCAGTACATCTTCTGCCTACCACCAGAAGTTTCAACCTCAAGCATAAGGGGTGGTACAAATTGTACCCCTCCTTTGTCAGCAAGCTTGGCAAGCTCCATATCTCTTTCTTTCAGACGCTTAAAATACTGGGCCGGATCAGAAGAATCAGCCAATGATTCAATCACATCGTTTATCACAAACCACCACTCATCCTTATGCAGAGTCCGCCTGATGGATTTTCCCTTAAATAGAGCTATCTTGTTGTCCATATTTTCCTTTCGCACTGAATAAACGGCCGCAACATCTTGGTTATATCATCCGCATAACAGGATTGATATTCTTTTTCGTCTTCTGCTTTTACATTCAACCTTGAACCTTATATCCATATTGTCGGGCAAATATATCACAGGGAGTCGGACAAATAGCGTCCCAGGTCCAAGCTATTTTTGATTCCGCGGAAGAACCCTACGGACGGCGTGGAAGCCGGCCCTCCAGTTAAGAAAAACAACAGGTCATTTTTCCTGAATTGTGAAGGGGCTGGTTTCGCCCCGAACTTTCTTGGCATGTTTTTCAGCAAAGCTGAAAAACAATCAGCCGTGTTTTCTGGCGCTTTGCATTATCATGTCGCAGAGCCCGGAGAATGATATGCCGGCCGATGCGGCGGCTTTTGGAAGAAGGCTGGTCTCTGTAAAGCCTGGGATGTTGTTAAGCTCCAGTGCGTACAGCTTCTCGTCATCGGTCAGAAGGAAATCGATTCTGCCCATACCCTCACAGCCAAGCGACCTGAACACATCCATCGCCAATTTCTGACATTCCTCTGTAGCTTTACTGCTTATAGGCGCCGGCACCAGATATTCGGTCTTACCCTTGGTGTATTTGTATTTTGCCTCAAAATCATACCAGTTATCCGGAGCAACTATCTCAATTACTGGCAAAGCCCTGCCGCAGACTATGCCAGCAGTGAGCTCCCGGCCCTTGACAAACTCCTCTACTATCACGTTCTCATCATACTTAAGAGCATCCGAGAATGATGTACTCCATTCCGCGCCGGTCTCAACCTTGTGCACTCCAATACTGGAACCCTGCCGCGCAGGCTTGACCACCAACGGAAACGAAAGAGTCGCCTGTCCGCCGGCCCTGAGCAGTTCATAACGCGGAGTCGGGATATTATTCCTGACGAAAATCTTCTTGCTTAGAACCTTATCAAATGACGCCTTGCTGGACTCCGGTCCGGAACCGGTGAACGGGATCCCCCTGTCCTGGAGTATCTGCTGAACCTGGCCATCTTCGCCGAATTCGCCATGCATCGCTATAAAAACAGCCTCTGCTCCGGACGGTATGTTGACATCATGCCCGGTAATGTCTACATCTGTAACATCATAGCCAGCCTGTCGCAACCCCTTGGCAACGGCGGCTCCTGACCTTAACGACACTTCCCTTTCAGCGGACGGCCCGCCCATCAATACCGCAACTTTATTGTATTTCATGCTCATGTTCGTTTCCTTATTTGTCTAGACCTGAAAGACTATTAACCGCCACTGAATCGCCGATCAGGTGATCGGCCTCCTACAAAATCGACTGCCCTTCAGGTATTAGTCCAGCAAAACCACTTCCGTTTCCAGCTCTATGTTATTTCTCAGCCTGACCGAGCTTTTTATCTTCTCTATCAATGCCAGTATATCCGACGATCGTGCGCCAGCTTCCGTAACGATAACGTTCGCATGTTTTTCAAACACCCGCGCTCCGCCGATCCTGCACCCCTTGAGACCGGCCTCTTCTATAAGCTTCCCTGCAAATGCATCTGGCGGATTCTTGAATATTGAGCCGGCACAGCGCAAACCCTTCCACCAACTCCGTTTATCCGCGATTTCCTGCCGCTTCCCGTGTATTGCCGCAACGTCGGCCTTCTTCAGCCTGAATTGCCCTTCAATTATATACTTGTCAGCAAGGAATAAAGAACCTCTATACCTGAACCCTGCTTCTTGCATAGAGACGGAACCGATCACGGATTTCTGATTCATGTATCTTACATTTACAATCGTACGGCAGATCTCATCACCATATGCGCCGGCATTCATCCTTATCGCCCCACCGATAGTGCCCGGAATACCTTCCAGAAACTCCAGCCCGCTCAAGCCCTGCTCTTCGCACCATGCGAGCAGGCTTGCAATAGACACACCGGCACCAACACAAACAAGTCCGTTTTTCATTTTTATGGAGCCGAACTCTTTCCCGCCTAGCCTGACGATAATGCCGCCTGCTCCGGGGTCGCTGACCATCACATTACTCCCGCCGCCGATCATTCTGACGGGAATCTTCTCCGCAGCAGCTGACTTGATAAGCTTTGCGAGAGCGGCAAGCGATTTTGACTCCAGGAAGTATTCCGCACAACCGCCGGCGTGAAATGTGGTTCTTTTGCCGAGCGGATATTCTCTTCTTACTCCCGCAGGTAGGGTGAGGCGTCCCTGCCGAGCCGTCTTTCGTGAATCGGCAAAATAGTCTTTCGCCCAGCCAGCAATATTTTCTACATCACCAGCGCCGACCACCATGAACAGATCACCTTTTCGCAAGGTTCTCCTGACAAATTGCCATGCTTTCTCAAGCGATGCGGCAACACTCACGACAGGATATTTCCCACCTGGATTCTGAGCCTGATAACGCCTGAAATGCTCGTACAAGTCCCAGATGCTGGATCCAGGAAGAGGCTTTTCAGATGCTGCATAGACAGGAACCAGCACAAGTTCATCGACCCCGTCGAAGGCTGGAGGAAACTGACTGCCAAGCGCAAGCGTCCTGGTATACCGGTGCGGCTGATAGACCGCTATACGCCTGCGGGCTTTGACGCCTTGCGCCATCCTTATCAACGCCGCTATCTCCGTCGGATGATGCGCATAGTCCGTGACAACCTTTATCCCGGCCTTGTCGACGACCACCTCAAAACGCCTTTTAGGCAATGCGACTTTTCGCAGACCCAGCCTTATCTCATCGGCACCAAGTCCACACTCCATCAATACTCCTATGACAGCCAGAGCATTCTGAAGATTATGCCTGCCTGCAAGCGGCAACGTCATCCGGCCCGCCTTCCTGCCCTTGAGCACAAGCGTGAAACTCTGGCCACCCTGAAAAAGCCTCACATCCCGGCAGGTGATATCGGCCTTTTCAGACAAACCATAGGACACTGTCTTTCCTCTGTACTTGGCCGCCACCCGGCCAGCAACTGCATCGTCCATGCAAAACAATATCCGCTGCCTGGTCTTAGATGCGGCCACGGCGAAGCAGGCTTCCATAGCCGCCGGCGAGCCGAAGAATTCCATGTGGTCGTATTCGATATTTGTGATAACAAGAACATCCGGCTCATACAGGGAAAGCGTGCCATCGCTTTCATCGGCTTCAACAACCATTTCTTTTCCTGAACCGGCCCCGGCAACACCTCCCAGCGGACCGGAATCCCCGCCTATGCACCATGAAGGCTGGCGGCCAGTGGCTTTCAGCGCTTGCGCTATAAATGTTGAAGTTGTCGTCTTACCGTGCGTACCGCAGACCGCAACTGAGAATTTACCGGAAAGCAATTGAGGCAGGACTTCGCCTCGCAGCAGAACAGGCTTATTCATTGCCACAGCCTGAACAATCTCGGGATCATCCATACTCACAGCCGGAGTCCTTATCACAACATCCGTCCCACTGCTGATATGACCTGGCGAATGACCTTTTACAACCTTGACGCCGTGAGAGCGAAGCCAGGTGGAGATATCACCTGTGGCATTATCGCAACCGCTAATACTGAAGCCGCGCGATTTCAGCAAGAACGCTATCCCGGCCATGCCGATACCGCAGATCCCGGCCATGTGGATATTCCCAGTGCCGGAAGAAATAAATTTGCTTATCATTTTCTGTTTCCATCCGTCATACGGCCGAAAACATAACAGAAACCCGCGATGCTTGGAAAACATTTCTGTTGATAATACCCAGCCATGAAAGTAATATATCTAACGCTCGCACAGCACATGTTCAATTGGTGATAATTATTTATGGAAAACAAGGCAAATAGCACCGAAGTTCAGGAGCTCAAGGCGAAAATCGCCAAGCTGGAACGCGTTCATGCGATATGCTATGAATGCCACAAAACGCTCATGACACAGTCCACCGTAGATGCATTCTTCGGGGATATGTGCCGGATCGTCACCGATATCGCCGGATACAATATGGCATGGATCGGCCTGGTGGATAATAACGAGCAGAAGACCATAAAGCCGATTGCCGCTTCCGGCAACGTATCTAATTACCTTACAACGAACATTTTCTCCTGGCACGATCCAGAATCTTCAGCTATAGCCAAAGCAATCAACACAGGGAAAATCGTAGTGCAGACCAAGTCAGCTATGGGCCCACTATGGAATCAGGACGATACGGAACGGGGATTCCGGGCAATCGCCGCAGTTCCTTTTTCAATGAACCACAAAGGCGGGGTGTTGGTAGCGTATTCCACGAAAGAGAATATATTCACCGACGAAGAGACAGGCCACCTCACCAGCCTCGCCATGAATATATCGTACGGTCACCAGACGATTAAGACCAAGGAAGAACTTAACGTTCTGGCCTCAGCAGTCCAGAACGCAGCCGAATCGATTTTAATCACCGACATCCACGCAAAAGTCATATACACCAATCCCTGCTTCGAGAATCTCTCCGGCTACTCGAAGCACGAGGTCCTCGGCAAGCATATCGGAATATTTAAGAGCGGCAAACATAACAAGGACTTTTACGAGGCGCTCTGGCACACACTGAAGGCAGGGAACACCTGGCACGGCAGATTTGTCAACAGAAAGAAGGACGGGACCTTATACGAGGAAGACGCGATAATCTCGCCGGTCAGAGACGCTTCCGGACATGTAACCAATTATGTCGCCGTCAAAAGGGATGTGACGCAGGAAATAGCACTCGAAAAACAGCTGAGACACTCGCAGAAGATGGAAGCCATTGGAAGATTTTCACGCGGGGTGGCACATGATTTCACCAACCTGCTGGTTATTATAATGAACAGCGCCGAGATCATCAAAACCATGCTTGGCACGAGCAGGCCTGATCTTTACGAGCTGATTGACAATATCGTCAAGAGCTCCAGACGCGGCGGACTTATGACGGCACAACTGCTGGCTTTCTCCCAGAACCAGCCTACCTCGCTCAAGCCTCATAATATTAACAGGGTCATATGCGGATTGAACGATATGATCAAGCGCTCCATAGGCACAGATATTATTGTAGACATAAGGACTGATAACACCCCCATCAAAGTGATGTTGGACGCCGCCCAGATAGAGCAGTCCATAGTACATATATGCGCCAACGCCAGGGACGCAATGCCCAACGGCGGGCGGATGACCATTACCGTGTCGACGGCGTCACTTATGCCCGAAGAGCTTGTTTTGCTGTCTGGTAAAATGAGCTTTAAGACATCCAGAGAACCGAAACATTTCGGAGTGATTACCATTACGGACACAGGCAACGGCATGCCTGAAGAGGTCATGAGTCATATTTTCGAGCCCTTCTTCACAACCAAGAACATCAAAATGAGCACAGGACTTGGACTGTCCACAACATACAGCATCATCACCCAGCACGGCGGCTATATCAGAGTCACCAGCAATATTGGAATCGGAACGACGTTCTGTATTTACCTGCCACAGATTGAAGAAAACACCATAAGCGAGGCCCAAAAAGCAGACCAAAAAGGCATTACGATACTAGTAATCGAAGATGACCTGCTGTTAAGGCAAATTACCTCACGGATACTCAGGAATGCCGGATACACTGTACTGGAATCCGAGAACCTTGCGCAGTCTCTATTGGCCATCGAGCAGAACAAGGACGACATCGGCCTTATTTACAGCGACATATTCCTGAAAGACGAATTAGGCAGCGAAGTCACAGCAACCATCAGGACGAAATACCCTAATATAAAGCTGATATTCTGCTCTGGATACCCGAAAGATATTTTAGTTGAAAAGAATCTCATCGCCCCAGGCGATGTACTTCTCTCAAAGCCATTTCGGATGGAAACATTGCTGGAAACCGTTAAAGCACTCCTCGGTCGCTAACCCGCATTTCTCGCCGAATTTGTAAGAAATACGCCCTGCTTGCCGCTCAACTGATAAACGAACAACAATAATCAGTTACTGTCACAACCTTCATCCGGAACTTTGATTTAGCGGTCACCTCGAAAGATTCACCGCCTTTGACTGTCTTCCAGCCTTCCGCACCCGGCAGGGCAACTGTAAGATCGCCAGAAATGATCTCCATGATCTCCTTGGCATCCGTCCCGAACTCATATTCACCCGGAAGCATTATCCCAAGGGTCTTTTTTGATCCATCAGAAAATACGACCGTACGACTAGCAACCTTCCCCTCAAAATATATATTCGCCTTCTTTACCACCGTGACGTTCTTGAATTCCGACATATCATCCTCCTGTTAATCAGCAATTTGAGCGTTTACTTTGCGCGATTTTGCAAACTTGTTCAATCTGGAAATTTGATGCGGCTCAGCCAGAGGCTTCGCCCCATAGCTATCAAGCTAAGGAGCTTATATTGAGAAATGCTGAAAATATGGAGTGCGGCGACTTGGCGCCGCTTTGTGTAGCGAGCCTCGGCTCGCGGATTGTGCGCAGCCGAGGCTGCACTGAGAAAAGCGGTGTCGAGCCACCGCACTC
>CAMCYG010000056.1 GCA_945883775.1 Victivallis vadensis | reverse complement strand
TTTATTCCCGCCAGTAAACCCCGTATATTCTCCTGCAATAGGGAGAGTTGCTTATGCCTTACAGCCTTATCGATGATGACGTATCCTCAGCCGCACCGACTCGCAGACTCAAAACCGCTTATCGGAGTGTTTCCGGGTTAGTGTCTGGCTACCGGTATTTTAGTGCCAATTTGTCACGCTGGATTTCGCGAGATCCAATTCTTGATCCTGCAATAAGCGGCATAAATGTGCCGCTGCAAGAAGAGTTGAAGAGCTACTTATTTGTAGGCAATACACCCTTGGATGAAATTGATATTCTTGGCTTATTGGGCTATCTCGACACTCCACAAGATCCTGAGAAATGCAAGAAAGCGTTTACCGCAATCAATTTTTGGGCATCTGCCGTTGGCGGGACAACCTATGATCTATGGTCGCACTTTGTCGGGGGAACCGCGAATACTCTTTCTCTTTCGTTTGATAAATTCGATCAAGGTGGCCTAACGCGGGCCATTGGATCGGCAGGCGTGAGGGTTATGACATTAACTGCATTAGCAACTGCAGCTAATTTAGAGTGTGATCAGCAAAAGATGGTCATATCAAAATCTCTGCAATCTCCGCAGCAGAGTATGGTGTTAATGATATTTAAGTGGGTCTACACTTTACATTTCGAGATTTATCAAAAAAAGAATTGCGATGAATGTAAAAAATGTAAGAGTTTGTCAGCATGGGCAAATATTACGCATGAGGCTAGTGACGAGACTGATTTTGACAATCCAGGTGAAGGTTTCTTGTATGGAACAACCTATGTAACGGATGACTTAGTAACAGAGTGTGGTCTGGGTAAAGGGTTTAATATCTCTGCAAAGGAAAGTGATGTCATCACAGCTAGCATTCCTTGCTCGCTGTGATCAATGGTCATGGCATGAACTCAAGAATAATAGTTTTGCCTTGTTTAGTAGGGATTATGTTTTGTTTATCAAGTAGTCATTAGATGCTGCAGTTGAAGCGTGAATCGTAATGAAAAGAAGATTAATTGAGATAACTATTATTTCGGTTATTTTTGGAGCCTTAGCTGTTGCAGCGGATATTGCGCCGACATTAATAGACAAACCAGATACGGATGTTATTGAAACGTGCGTGGTGTTCTTTGGGGTTATAGGATGCTGGCTGATTACCATGCCGGTCACTCTTCTTGTGGTTCTTTTTGGTGGGCGTCAAATGAATGGCTGCACCATTATTATTAGCATGATCATTGTCTGTTTAGCTTGGGGTCTAATACTGTCGTGGTTATTTGCATTCATGAGGAGGAGCAGTGGAAATGCTCAAGCAGAAAGAGCCGATAGAAACGGTGAAAAGTAGCGCATGAAAGAGTCTTGCGGTGAAGGTGAAGCACCGCCATTAAGACTACATCCATCCCTCCGCCAGGCTGATTCTGCTTTCAGATTGTACTCATAATCCGGAATCGCTATAGTTTGCCTAACAAATGAGCTATTTCATTAGAGATTCCAGGCAGGACACAGTGCCGAATGGCAGGTGGCAAGTGGCCTCATCCAGCCGTAGGCCCAAAACCGCTTATCGGGGTGTTTCCGGGTTAGTGTCTGGCCGTCGCTATTTTTTCACCTGAGAACTCTAATCAGTCAGCGTATATTGCAGAGCGAGCAGGGAATAGGATGTGACTAGGACGGGGTCTCCTTCCCAGTAACGGTCTGTATCGTTCTTCCAGTTGCCCATGCCTGTAGCTTCGACCCGTTTTTGAAGAGAAATAACTTTCTTCAGGGCGTCTTCGCGCCAGTTAATCGCATTGCCGTCTTTTTGCGGAATGAGTTCTGCGCCGTATGCGTTTAGTGAGCGCGCCAGCACAGTGTAGAAGAAATAAAGGCCCATCTGACCCATGCCAGGATTTTCGTCCAGCGACCAATGTTTAGAGGACCAGTCAAATGCCGAGCGCACTCTTACGTCATCGCGCGATACATTTGCATATATCATGGCAAGCATTCCAGCGTATGTGATGCTTCCGTATGAGCGGAACACGACTTTGCCGGCTTCGTTAGTTATGGTCCCTGCTTTGGGGTCGGTCGGGTTGTACACGAATCCGCCTGCCTGCTCACTGCCAGCAGATTCTTTGTTCTGAAGTCTTTCTATGAACTTCACAGTTTCGGTCCAGTTGATGTCAGTCTTTGTCGCATCTTTAGCTTTGAGGTCTTCGACGGAGGACGTCATCTTCATTGCTTCGGCGGCGTAGAATGTATTCAGCAGATCGGTATACGCCCGTTTATTGTCCTTGTCGTATCCGAACCCCCCGCTATATTCGTCATCACCGAAATGCTGGCTGCCTGCGATGAATTTCCTGCCTTCCTGTATTATCTTCGTGAGCTCAGGCTTACCGGTGGCATGCAGTGCGGTGATGCATATTGAGGTGTTGTAATTGCTTAATCCGCCGCCTTTCTTGCCTGCCACTTTTTTGTATATGCCGCCGTCAGGCTGGACGCACAATGTTATAAACTTCACTGCTTTGTCGATGATTTCATTCTTCCGTGGATGGTCTGATTTTGAGAACGCCCACAATGGTAGAGCGGTCAGTGCCGGGAAGTTGGTGTCGGACCACGATCCGTCATCGCGCTGGGTGGATGCCAGCCAGTCGAGCCCTCTATTGACGGATGCGACTGCCTCGTTCTTGACTGACTCGCTGATTGTTCCTGCCGGCTGAGACGATGACGTCAATCTTACAGGTTCAGACGCGATGGCACAAGTCACTGACAATAAGCAAATGCCGATTATGTAAGTCATTTTCATCATTCTTATTCCTTCCAGTTTGTGTTTCGTTGTGTATAATACGTTATATTCGGAGAACATATTAGAGGAAAGCGAATAAATTACATGAAGCATTTGGTTAGGTCAAGCGGTTGTAATGAGTCTTTTCGATATCTGATTTTATGCAGTCTGCTTATGTGTGCAATAACAGGTTGCAATGCGGAACAGAAGGCTCCTAAGCCGTCGGTTCTGCCTGTGCAGTCGAGTCAACCACTCAAAGAGGAGGGGCTAGTCATGAAGATCAAGGAACATAAAAGCGGAGCCTGGTCGCCTGAGCTTACTGATGCTGAGAAGAAGACTTTATTCAAGATCACGCTGGATACGCTTGATTGGTGTGTCAAAGGTAGAAAGGGCGAGTTTGCGTTCGACAGCTACACGCTGACGCCAAAGATGAAGGAAAAGACGGCGACATTCGTGACGCTCAAGATCGGCGGCATGCTTCGGGGCTGTATCGGCTCTCTTGTGCCAGTGGAGGAGCTTTACAAATCGGTGCATGGTAATGCCGTTAATGCGGCAATGGAGGATCCGCGGTTCAGGCCGGTATCCACGAATGAATTGGCGTCCCTTGAGGTACATGTCTCTATACTCAGCCCGATAAAAGATATTGCTTCGCTTGACCAATTCACGATTGGTGAACACGGTATCATTATTGAGAAGGGCTATTCGCGGGCAGTATATTTGCCTGAAGTGGCTCCAGAGCAAGGCTGGACGAAGGACGAAACTCTTTCTTCTCTCAGCGAGAAGGCCGGCCTGAGAAGTGATGCCTGGAAACAAGGCGCGAAATTCAAGATCTTCAGCAGTGTGGTTTTGGAGCTGGCCCGAACTTCTCTATAACAGCTTTTTTCTAAAATAAGGGAAGTTCGCTTGGCCCGCGGGCTCGGGGCCGAGCTCGCCGGCCAAGACGTAAAGCAACACCGTATTTCACGGTGTTGCCACGTGGCCGTCCCGTCTCAGGCCGACCAGTCGACCTTTATCGTTTCACTCATTGACAAAAATCACATAATTTTCTGAGAGTTCGTCGTGTGCCTTTGAAGCGCCCCGATTGTAAAGAGCAAGGGGTACAATTTCTCAGAATACCATAAGCGCGCGAAATACAGTCCGATCGGGCTGGCCGGAAACACAGTGCCGCTCTCCGTCATTTTTAGTAGCGTATCAAACCCTTTTCCGCTCACCCCGGCGGCCAGTGCAGTTTCTTCAATTGAATCACCCCAGCTACCGTCCGGCTTTTGCGTATTCTCCAGCCATTGGGAACCGCGCTGTTTCATTCTCCTGATGATTGGAAATTCCGCTTCATCGAGCTCCTGCAACGCCTCAAGTACGCGAACGGTGCCATAAATCGGATTTTCATGGTTTGGATCGGCCTGACTGCCGAACCACAAAGGTAGCCACGTCCCGTCAGCGCGCTGCTGCATTTCCAGATAACGGAGGTTACGGCGGATTGCACGTTTCATTTTATTCCAAAGACCGGAATGCACGGCAGGCCGCCAAACGACAAAGGCGCGGATGGCATGCGCTGTTAGATCCGGACAGCTGCGGTCGAACGGAAGCCGGCCCCATCCCTTGCAAAAAGTCGGCATGCCTCCATCGCGGTTCTGCAAATCCAACAGCCACTGAATTCCTTTTTCAGCGACGCCGGTATCGCACCCCAGTAAACGAAGCGCAATCAGTGCGGCGGCGGTATCATCGGCGTCCGGCACGCCGCCCGGCGTATACGTCCAGCCCCATCCGCCGGATGCCGCATGCGTGAACGGATGCTCTACCTTCCACTGAATCTGCAGGAGATGGCTCCGTAGACGGTTTTTCTGCTCATTAGAAAGATTGCCGGCCAAAACCTGAACCGCCAGCGACGTTACCCACGTTGAGAGATTGGTATCAATTGACCAGCTGCCGTCGACACGCACGGTGTTTTCGAGAAATCGGAAACAGGCCTGCGCCACCGGATGGTCACCAAAACCCGCCCCAGCCAGACTCATGCCGACGAAGCCGGTCAACGGCGCGGCTTCAAGATAGCCGCCGCTTTCGGGCTGAATTTTCAGGAGAATATTCAGCGAACGCGAAACAACCAGATGCCGGAGATAAGAACCTCTCGCCGGCTTATGCACATGCCGGACCAGTCCTATAGCAATCAAGGCTGGCAGTGCATAGCTGACCACCGGGAGCCGGATGAATTTGTAGAAACGGTGCGGCAATACGGCCAGCTCGAACGGAAGCTGTGGGATGACCGTCCAATCGCGGCCAAGCTTGCCGGACAGCATGCACATCGTCAAAATCGGAACCGAGAAGGTACGGTCAGTGCCGTAGTGTTCAAGAATCGAAGTGGCGACTTCGTCCGGTGAACCGACCGGTTCATCCAGAACACAGCGGCAGAGCAGTGTTGTTGTGAAATTGCTTGGACTCTCCGGGCTGTCGCCCCAGCCTCCGTCAGCGTTGCGATGAGCTTTCAGCCACTTGAGCCCGCTGGCGGCCAACTCTGTTTTACCGGCCAGTTTCAGCGCAAACGACGCCACCGCCGTCGCCAGCGCAGAACTCGACAATTCCCCTTCCCAGCGACCTTCAGGGCTTAGTTCACCGAGCAATTTATCGCGCGCATTTTTTAGAGCGTCCTTCATTCCATTAAACAACCTATTCCAAGCAGTGCGTAAAAAGTGTACTCGACATCTTCAAATTCGTCCGTCAAGTGTCCGGCGAATCCTCCGCTGTCGCGCCAGAGCGATTCAATATAATCCAGGCACGGGCGACGAACCTCGTTGAGATCAGCATTCAGAACGCGCAGTGCGAAAAGCGCGGTGGCGGTGGAAAGCAGATCGGCGGCGTGCAGATGATCCGTAGCGGCGAAACCGCCGGAACGGCAGGACCGGTTAAGCAACACTTCGGCGACTGCGTGGTCTTCCGTCCGGTTCACAAGGACGGCGGCGGCAAGGCTGGGCGTAGGCTCGGTCAATATAGCCGGATGGGCAGCAACTGGTAACTGGGCAATCCCCAAGCTGTCTCCGGCCAGAATTTTCAGGAACAGATGGTAGGCGGATTCGGTTTTTCGGCTTTCCAATGCTTGGGAATATCGGCGGCGCGTTTTGCTGAACATTGGGAAAACAGTACGCAACCGGATTAAACATGACAAGTGAACGAGATCCAGATCTTCTCCCGAACCGAACGACCGGATATATCTCCAAAGCCTCAGGGCTGGAATAGGTTTTCCGAGAGCCCTGAGCCCGGCCGCGGCGAAAACGGTATAATAGAGATCGCTTTCTGAGCTTTTTCCACGGAATCCTCCGTCAGGATTCTGCCGGCTGAGAATGAAGCGGACCGTTTCGCTGCGCGAATCATTGTGCAGAAACTTTCGGGCGCAGGCAGCGGTGCGTATCAGGCGGTCGGCGACGGACTCCATAGCTTCATCCCTCGCTCAGCATTTTAGCGGCAATCCGCCGGAGCAGGCTCTTGAGCAGTGCATTGCGAAGCGGGTTCAGTGCGCGGATTGCCTCATTCTTATAATGCTCAAGCAATTGTGCCGCCTTTTCGGCAATCATCAGCTCATCAAAGAGGTGGCGTAACTGCGCGCTTTCGACTGGCAGTGGAACCGACAGCGCATGGTCATTGGCCAGCGCGAGCAGGATCGAGGCCCGGAGGTCGCCTGCTTCGCCGCTTTTATACTCTTCGAGGTCGTCGCGGATCTGGTAGGCAATGCCGAGAGACTCGCTGAACGACTGAAGTGTTTCGAGCAGTACCTGGTCAGCTTCGGCGGCGACTGCTCCTAGCAAAAGCGCCACGCCGAAAGCCGGTGCGGTTTTGCGGCGAAAGACTTCAATGATGTTTTGGGTCGTGAATGGCGCTCCGTTCGCGAGGCCATAAAGTTCCTCGCCCTGTCCGAGGCAGAGGGTGCAGTGATTTTTGGCGGCGATGCGCAGCAGTTCGGCGGTACGGGTTTCGACCGACGTAATCCAGCGATAGCCTTCACCGACTAGCAGGTCACCGGCATTGATGGCGACCGGGATGCCGTATTGCCGGTGAAATGTCGGCTGACCATAGCGGACGTCGTCGTCGTCTTCGATGTCGTCGTGTATGAGCGATGCTTTATGGAAGCACTCAACGGCGAGGGCGAGACGGCGCACTTCGTCCGGCAGATCGGTTGTGCCGCCCTTGAGCGCGCTATAAGTGCAGGCCACCAGGAATGGACGCCAGCGTTTGCCGTCTTTCAGCAGCCATTCATTGGCAATCTGTTCGGTTCGGGTTTCCGTTTTCCGATCGCTGGAAACGGAGAACCATCCGTCGACCACTTCGTGCAGCCTGCCGGTATCGAGTGTGTTTGTCCAGGGCGCTGAAGATTTAAGTCTGATGGCCTCGCGAACATGCTCCACATCCATCTGGGTTCCAACGCAACCGTCGACGGTCAGCGGAATCGCCAGACCGGGAATGGCGCTATCGGCCATGCGTGAAAAAGATTTTTGTAGCGCGGCGAGGCAGCTAACGCCGATGACAGCATCGACTTTGCAGCTCTCCAGAAGCCGGGAAACGACAGTGGAGCCTTCGGCGACCAGAACCACGTAACCCAATTCTTCGGCCAGTGCCTGCAGCTCGCCAATCGCGCAGCGTCCGCATTCCTCGCAGAGCAACCCGAATTCATCTAGTTTTGCCGGACACGCATGGGTATCGCGCAGGCATTGCGGCAGTAAAAGCAGGCGGCGTTCGTAGGGAATGGAGGCTATGGTGTCGCGCCAGACTTCGTTGTTGAGTAATACCATGACGTAATCTACCAGCTCTGGATATGCGGTAATGCTTTCGGCATGGTCGCGCAGCTCTTCAATCGAAAGAGGCGGCACCAGCTGGCGGGCGGCTGCGTAGCCGGATACCGCGTGCATAATCTGTTCGCGCTCTAACCGGTCCGTAGGAACCCCGTATTTTGGTTTAGTCTGTTGCGTCATCCGTATGCTCCAAAGCCGAAAAACCAGTTTTTCTTTGCAAAACGATAACCCCAACTGCGCTCAGGTATTTCCTGTCCGGGCTGATGATGGCTGCAGCAGGCGCGCATCCGCCCGAGTTCAGCCAAAAGTGTACCGCGACCGGAACTGTCGGTCGCGCCCTCATCTTTAATGAAGGCGGCGAGCTGCTCCGGTTGTTCCATGATGATGCAGCCTGGAGAAGTTTTGCAGCTCATCCGTCGAAAATTCTCAAGAAAAGCAGATTCATTGAACAGCTTATAGAGTCCGGTTCCGTCGCCGATGTTGTCCTTGGCAAACTGCAAGGGAGGACACGGCTCGATATAGCCGTCGGGACTGATGTGATTGGCGATGCCGACGGCCGCCGGACAAAGAGCCTTGCCCTGGTCATCCCAGTAGGCGTCCACCACGACCAGCGGCGCCGTGAGGCGTATATCGACGATGAAGCGGCGTAAGGCGGTAATCTCTCCGGCGTCGAGTGCCAGTTCGGGTGAGGGATTCGGGCCGACGGGGCGGTAGATGTAGTACCAGAGATAGTGCACGCCGAGTGCAAC
The DNA here is from genome assembly GCA_945883775.1 of Victivallis vadensis. GTDB lineage: Bacteria > Verrucomicrobiota > Kiritimatiellia > UBA8416 > CAMCYG01 > CAMCYG01. Next base: position 9,152 of record CAMCYG010000056.1, on the reverse strand, counting down.
GATCTGATTGACAAATTTCTCGCTGGCAAGGTCGCTGATGTTGGATTTGCAGACGCTGGTGCAGACGCCGGTGACGAGGCGGTTGGCGCGGCAGTTGGCGAGTCCCTGCATGGACTGCTCATAAACACCTTTCCCGCCGCGACGCACATCGCTTACGGTTTCAAGTCCTTCAATGCTGATGAGCGGGCTGATGTTGCCAATACGGCGCATTTCTTTGGCGACCGCGTCTGTGATCATTGTGCCGTTGGTGAAGAGCAGGAAATAGCAGTCGGGGTGTTTTTCGAAAACTTTGAAGAGCCCGTCGTAAAGCAGAGGCTCGCCGCCGAGAATGCCGAAGAAGCAGGACCCTAGTGCCTTGCACTCGGTGATGACGTTGTCGAGTGTGTCCGGCGAAATCTGCTTCGGCGGATTTGATTGCGACACCCAGCATCCTTGGCAGGCCAGATTACAGGCGTTGGTGACGGACAGGAACAGGAAGGCCGGAAAATATTCGCCCCGTTTGAGTCGCTTCTGGAATTTTACAATGGAGAGCATTCCTTTGTAGCCGAAGTTGTAGACAAATTTCCACAGCAACCGCTTGTCCGGTTCGGTCAGCATCCGTTTCATCAGAGTGGCGCTCATGCTTTGCCCTCTGAGCAGTTTTTTCGCTCCGCCAGCGCCTGATCGATTTTCTTCTGGTTGAGCAGGGAGCGGCGTTTGTGTTTCCGGGCATTCAGAGCGGCGTAGACGTCGCCGCCAAGAATTTCGTCGACGTTTATTTTAATGTTCGCCTTGAGCTCGTCCTCGTCGGAAATTTCCGCTCCGTTGATTGGCGATTCTCCGACCTTCGGAAAAATTATGGCGGCTCCGGGGCAAATCCGAGCACAGGCCGGGCAGTTGTTTTTGCAGCTGTGCGGATGTGTCACGCAGATTTTTCCATCCTGATCTTTTTCATACACGCCGAACAGGCAGAATTCAAAACACTGTCCGCAATGTGTGCAGCGCGCATAGTCGATGACGGGGTACCAGGCGGGATCGGCAGACTGGCTGAATGGAAGATTGGCTGGATTTCGGAGATTAACCAGATGTGCGTTCTCGGGAAGCGTAGCTCCGGCAAAAGCAAACAGCGCACGGACGGCACGGGGGTGGCAGGCATAGATGACCGGTGTATCGGCGCCGGCGATTTCTTTTAGGATGGGATCTTTCTCGGCGGCGGTTTTGCAGAGATCCTGTACTGCCACGGCCCGTCCGGACGCGACAAGCCCTTCCGCGTCGTCTGACTTGCTGAGCAGGCCGCGGGTGGAGCACTGGCAGATCAGAATGAGTTTATTTGCTGGCATCAATCGCTGAGAGCTTTCCCTTGTTATTACGGCAATATGTCATGCCGTTTGCCGCTTCAACCACATGCAAACCTGGCTTTGAAAAAATGGCGGGATACGGAGCCCCGTCGTAGCCGATTGATAAGAAATCGCTTTCTGACGGTACAGGCACTCGTCTGGAATGTTCAATCTGAAAGAGTGTTCTCATGCTTGAAATATGGCAGATGGAATGCGGAAAGGCAAGAGTGATGGAGGGGATGTCGGGAGCTTTTGATAGAGCTCTCGGTGGCGGAAAAGCCGGGATATTAAGTAAATTTAGGAATAATTCAGCATGTTGCATATTTCAGAGGTATTAGATATAGTCCTGCTGTTATTACAAAAGAAATGAAAGGGCTGGCTTGATGAAAAATGTACAGATGATGTTGATGGGTGTGGTTATTGCAGGTTCCATGGCGGTTTCGGGGGCTTTTGCGGCTGATCAGAAAATAGCGGTATGTGATGTCGGCAGGATCCTTAAGGAATATCCGGATGCGCAGGCGGCTGATGATGCGATCAAGAAGCAGAAGGACGAGTACGAGGTCGAGGGTAAGAAGCTGATGGATGACTATGAGAAGAAAAAGGACCAGCTTATCGAACTCAAGAAGGATGCGGATAGTAAGGCTTTGAGCGATGAAGAGAGGGAGAAGCGGCTTCAGGCAGTAGATAATAAGCAGATGGAGCTGAGGTCAACGGAGAGGCAGATCAGGGAGACCATGGAGCTTCGCCAGAAGCAGCTCCAGGATTTCGGGATGCGCGCCAACAAGCGGGTCGTAGGCAAGGTCCGTGAGACTATCGCTGCATATGCGAAGGGAAAAGGATACACGCTGGTCATTGCAAAGGGCGGATCTATCGATACAATTCTTTATAGTGCCGACAGCATAGACATAACTGAGGATGCGCTTAAGATATTCAAAGATATGCCGGTCGAAAAGGCATCCTCCAAGAAGGAGTAGTGGCTGAATATGAAGCTGGGTGATATTGCGGCAAAACTTGATGCTGTTCTGCAGGGTGACGGCGGGATTGACATCACCGGCGTTGGGGCTTTGGATGATGCGCAACAAGGCCAGGTTACATTCCTGGCCAACAAGAAGTACGCTGCCGCAATTGCTGTCACACACGCATCAGCTGTGATTGTAGGAGATGACTGGCAAGGCAGTGCTCCGTGCGCTATCGTTAAAGTTAAGAATCCTGACAGGGCCTTTACTGTGTTGGCCTCTATTTTGGCTCCTGCTCCCGCGGTGTTCAAGCCAGGGATCCACAAAACAGCGATAATAGCAGAGGGCACAAAAATAGGCAGCGGGGTTCATATCGGAGCAAATGTCGTCGTGGAGCCTGGAGTCATCATTGGCGATGACACGATCATCTCTGCTAATTGTTACATCGGACACAATACGGTCATCGGAAGATCGTGCAAGTTCTATCCACTGGTGAGCACGCGTGAGAATGTCAGAATAGGGGATCGTGCGATAATTCATAATGGCGCGGTTATCGGAAGTGATGGTTTTGGGTATTACAAAGAAGGCGAGAAATGGGTGAAGATCCCGCAGTTGGGAATCGTAGAGATCGGGGACGATGTCGAGATCGGTGCAAATGTCACCATTGACAGGGCTCGCTTTGGGAAGACGGTCATCGCCAATGGGGTCAAGTTGGATAATCTTATACAGATAGCTCATAACGTGAAGATCGGAGAGAATACAGCCATGGCCGCTCAGTGCGGGGTCGCCGGCAGTGCTAAAATCGGAAGAAATGTGCAGATGGCGGGTCAGTCGGCAGTGGCAGGGCATGTGACTATAGGTGATAATGTTATTGTCGGGGGCAAGAGCGGGGTAACAAAGGATATCGCTGAGCGGCAGTTTATAATTGGATTCCCTGCCGTCTCTCATAGTATCTACAAAAAGCAGAACGCGTTGGTGGCGAACCTGCCTGATTTGCGCGAGAAGGTGCATGCGATAGAGCAGAAACTAAAGCAGATTGAAGAAAACGGAAGGAAGGTCTGATTATGGCAAGATGCAAAAAAGTTCTGGTGACTGGGGGCGCGGGATACATTGGAAGCGTTACATCAGAACAGATGTTGGACAAGGGGCTGGAGGTCATAATATTCGATAACCTGGAGAGGGGGCATAAAGAGGCTATCGATAAGCGTGCGAAGTTCATCAAGGGCGATCTGCGTGACGAGGCGAAGATAATGAAGGTCATGAAGGACATCAAGCCTGACGCAGTTATGCATTTTGCCGCATATGCGCTGGTGCCGGAGTCAATGAAGAAGCCGGACATGTATTTCAGGAACAATCTTTACGGCGGAATCAACCTCGTAAACGCGATGAGTAAGGTTGGTGTGGGCAAGATTGTCTTTTCTTCGACTTGCGCGACATACGGACAACCAAAGAAGGTGCCCATAACAGAAGAGACGCCCCAGAATCCGGCCAACCCTTATGGCGAATCAAAACTGCAGTTCGAGAAGGTGCTGAAATGGTATAATGCCCTGGAGGGCATGCAGACGGTGTTCCTCCGCTACTTCAATGCCTGTGGCGCGACAAAGAAGTTCGGTGAGGATCATGACCCTGAGACGCATCTGATTCCACTGGTCCTGCAGGTTGCTCTTGGTAAAAGAGAAAAAGTCTTTGTCTACGGTGATGACTACAAGACGCCGGACGGTACATGTCTGAGAGATTATATTCATATCGTCGACCTTGCGCAGGCTCATATTCTAGCGTTGAGGAGTAAGTATTCAGGTGCTTTTAATCTGGGTAACGGGAGCGGTTATTCAGTGCAGGAGGTCATTGAGACGGCTAGAGAGGTCACGGGTCATGCAATACCAGCCGAGATCGCGCCGAGAAGGCCAGGTGATCCGGCGGCCTTGATTGCAGCGGCTGATAAGGCACGGAATCTTCTCAAATGGAAGCCGAAATATCCTGAACTGCGTGTCATTCTCGAAAGCGCATGGGAATGGCATCAGGCCCATCCATTCGGATACTCAGGGAAGAAGTAAACGGATGCTGGTGGTTTGCAGACGGGCGCCGACGAGCAGCGCCCCTACGGGAATCTAAATTTCGCAATATAAATGCCTTGGCTTGGTAGCTATAGGGCGAACCAGCCTGCCTTGCGAAGCCCTGGGCTTCACAGAAGAGGCGAAGCATGGGTCAACGGTTAGCCGTTTTGGATGCTAAATCACTTTTTGTCCTATCCCATTTCGTTAAGGGCGCAGGCAGTGGATGCGGTGCTGGCGGAGATAAAACAGCTGGCGTCTGCATATAAGATCAGATGAATGACAAAACAATATCGCATGAGCTTTTGCTGGAGAATATTTCGGATGGTGTTTACTACACCGACCGTGACAGAAAGATCCTTTACTGGAACAAAGCCGCGGAGCAGATCAGCGGATATTCGGCGGCCGAAGTCGTGGGGTCGCATTGCTGGGACAATATCCTCTCGCATGTCGATTCGAATGGCAGGTCTTTGTGTCTGACGGAATTTTGTCCGCTGGTCAAGGCTGTCAATACCGAGCACCCCGTCCAAGTGGAAGCTTTTCTGAGGCACAAGGACGGATATCGCGTGCCGGTTATGATAAAGACAATGCCAGTCAGGGGGGGCGACGGCAAAGTCTGCGGTGCAGTGGAGATATTTTCCGACAACTCGGCAAGTCTATCGATGTACAGCAAGATATTGCAGTTGGAGCAGCGTTCAGTCGTGGATGAGCTTACGGGGATATCCAATAGAAGGCATGTCGAGTATTCCATTGAAGCACAGCTCGACTTTCTCAGAAGGGAAGCCGTTCCTTTCACGATTCTGATGATAGATATCGATGAATTCAAAAAAATTAATGATAGTTATGGGCACAATTATGGAGATAAGGTCATTAAGGTGGTCGCTGAGTGTTTGAAGCTGAATGTAAGAGTCTATGATATAGTCGGCAGGTGGGGTGGTGATGAGATGATCATTGTCGCTCCTAATCTGGATTCGGAGCAGGCGGTTCTTTTGGCTGAACGTTTAAGGATGCTAGTCGAGCGCTCTATTGTGCCTGGTCCGGATAAGCCTTTAACGGTCACGGTGACCATCGGTGTTGCACAGGCAAAATCCGATGATACGATTGATGTCCTGATAGGCCGTGTCGATAAAATGCTGTACGCTGGGAAGCGTGCAGGGAAAAACAGGGTTATTGACGAGATTGTGTGATTGCGAGAATGAGAAAATTCCTCCTATTTGCCTTATTTGTTTCTATTCTGGCAGGCCTGTATTTAATGCTTATGCAATACAGGCGGATAGCCCTGCATACTGCCGTGCCAATCCCTGCGCCTGATCAGGTGCCGCTGACTGTCTCTGAAAGCGTCAGGCTTCCTGAGTCATCTTTCGCAATTACCAATCGCATTGTCCGTGTTCCTGAACCCGTGCTGCCTAGCGTCAAGGCAGTAGACGTTCAGCCGCAAACCAACAGGAAGGTGCAGGTAGCGGTTCCCGGCCAGATCAGGAATGAGCATGTGCTGAGCTTTTATAGTGTCATCGACAGGGATAAATTTATCAAAGAGTCTAAAGCAAACGGGGCTACGATACTTGATGTAATGCCGTTTGGAAATTCGGTCCGATGCCGTGTTGATTCTCAGGAGACGCTGGAAAGGATCCTGAAAACGGCGCCGACTCCGATAGAGCAGTCTCCGAATCTTGTAGTCAGATATCCGGAGCAGGAGCGGCGGACAGCGCCAGTGCCGTTGGATGATGAGAATTATGTAGGATTCGGGAACAGGTCGCTGGGCTGGCTGGGGGTAAGCGGGGACAACAGCAAATGGGGGTCAGGAGTCACTATTGCGGTACTGGACACTGGTGTGGCAAAAAGCAGTACTCTGCAGGAGGCAAATATCACGCGGCGTGATTTTCTGGACCTACCTGCCGATGCTGAAGGGGAGGGGGCTGGACATGCGACTGCAGTAGCGTCCATTATTGCCGGGAATGGTGTAGATGTGAAAGGGGTCTCTCCGTCGGCTGGTATATTATCTTATCGAGTGCTGGATGGTGCTGGTTCCGGTGATTCGTTTACAATGGCGAAAGCTTTGGTGGATGCGGTCGACAGCGGAGCTAGAGTCATTAACATCTGTGCTGGAAGCGAGAGCGATAGCCATATCATGAAAGGTGCAGTCGGGTATGCGATTCAGAAGGGTGTTCTGATAGTCGCCTCTGCCGGTAACGATGGGTCGTCTCACATTTCGTATCCGGCTGGTTATGATGGAGTGATCTCTGTCGGCGCAGTGGATGCGCAGGGTGCGCACGCAAATTTCTCCAATACCGGGGCTAAATTGTCAGTATCTGCGCCTGGGATTGGGGTTGCTACCGGTGGGGTCGGTGATGAGAAAATAACCTTTAGCGGTACTTCTGCCGCCGCCCCGTTCGTCAGCGGAACTCTTGGCGCGCTTATATCTGAATGTCCTGATCTGAGTCCAGGTGAGGTGGCTGACCTGGTTCGGAAATATGCTGATGATGTCGGCAAGCCCGGTAAGGATGAGGAGTATGGTTATGGCATATTGAATATCAGTCGTATATTGAACAGGAACCAGAATGGTGTTTACGATGTGTCTATGGCTGACCTGTATACGGTGCCGGGTCCGGCTGACGCCGCGCAAGTCAAATTCATAGCGTATGCGCAGAACAGGGGCACAGAACCTCTGGATGAATTGGATATGAGGGTCCAGATATCAGAGCAGAATCACCAGATGACTTTTCGTGATATCGGAGTGGGCGGCATTGCGCAATACGAATTCAGTGTCGATAGAAGCAGATTGGGGAATGATATACGGGAAATACGAACAAAGGTGTCGTTGCCCGGTCAGCCTGATGCTGACCCGAAAGACAACGCGCGCACGTTCATGTTTGAGAAAAGGCAAAGGTAGTCCCGGTTTATCAGAATTCTCTTTTAATCTGGCCCGATGATTCTATAATGGCACGCATAAGGTTTATACTTAATGGATGTTTACATTATAACTCTGCTGATAGTAGCGCTGGCGCTTGTTATATGTTCGGCTTTCTTCTCGAGTGCTGAGACGGCTTTCTTCTCGTTGAACCCTTTGAATCTGCGCAAGATCAAGCAGATTAAGCCTGTTGATGGAGAGAAGGTCCAGAATCTGCTAAGTAAGCCCACTCAAATACTATCGACGATACTGATTGGTAATACCATAGTCAATATTTCGATAGCCACAATCGGCTTCATAGTTGCTGAGCATTATTTTCCGAAGCGTGGCGAAGCTGTGTCTATAGTGCTGGTGACTTTGCTGCTGATTATCTTCGGAGAGGCGGCCCCCAAGCGGATGGGTTTGATATTTGCGGAGAGACTGTCAGTCTTCTACGTTCCGCTTATACATCTGCTTATTAAGCTCTTTAAGCCTCTTAGGATGGTGCTTGAGAAGATAACAAAGACTTTTGAGCCTTTCTTTCGTCCGCATGGTCGCACGCTTTCTGAGGAGGAGTTCCATACCGTTCTAGAGATAAGCAACGAAGAAGGCATTATAAATGCCGATGAGCTGGCTATGATTAAGGCGATAATCAATCTGGAGAATCTTAAGGCCGGTAATATCATGACTCCTCACGTCGATCTTGTCGCGTTCGATCTCTCGGGTAATAAGGATGATCTTTTGGCGCTGGCCCGTAAATCCAAGATCAAGTACATACTGCTGTACAATGATAATCTGGACGACGTAGAAGGATTTCTTGACGCCAGGAAGTTCCTGCTGGATCCGGAACATGACATCGGTCCGGCAAAGATCCCGCCGTTCTTTGTTCCGAGAAACAGCATGCTGCCGCAGTTACTGGTGCAGTTTCAGAAATCAAACAGAAGAATTGCAGTTGTTGTGGATGAGTATGGCGGTACAGCCGGCATTGTGACGCGCGGTGATGTGCTGGAGGAAATCACCGGCGAGATTTATACGGAACTAAGCAGGCCGCGCCAAATATTCCAGCAGGCCGGACCATACAGATGGCTGTTAGATCCTAACTTCAGCCTGGATGAGATAAACAGGAAGCTAAGGCTCAATCTTTCCGCTGATGGGGTGGAGCGATTGTCCGGCTGGATAACCGCATCCCTTGGGCATATCCCTCAGCGCGACGAAGTTGTGGAGGCGCAGGGGTGCCGTGTGACCGTGCGGCAGGCTATGAAGCAGAGGATAACGCTGGTGGAGCTTGAAATGTTGGAGAAGCAGCAATGATAATGTTTCTTACAATATCGTGTTTAGTGTTATGTCTGTTCGGGTCCTGGTTTTTCTCGGGGATAGAAACGGGCATTGTCTCAATGAATAGATTGCGCTTGAGGCATCTTGTCAGGCGTAAGGTTGCAGGGGCGGAGATCATCAATAAGTTCCGTCAGAAGCCGGATCTTCTATTTGGTGTGACTCTGGTGGGCAACAATATTGTAAATACAGTGATACCTGTTCTTGCCGCCAGTATTGCGATCAATGTGGCCGGAGAAAAGGCGGTGTGGCTTTCCGGTGTGCTCACAACGATCGTCGTTCTTATCTTTTGCGAGTATTTCCCAAAAGCCTGGTTTCAGAGCTCGCCTGCTTACAGATGCCTGCCGTTTGCCAGACTGCTCGACTTCGTCGGTATATGTTTGCGGCCGATCAGTATACCGCTGATGGCTGCCGTGAGGGTGCTCGTGCCGTTCAAAGCGGTCGACACGAAGGCAGAGCCGTTTGTGACCAGGGAGGAGATTGCGCATCTGGCCATGGAGGGCCAGTCAAGTGGCATCTTGACCAATGATGAGCATAAGATGATTCATGAGGTAATACAGCTGAAGACGCGGTTGTGCCGTGAGATCATGATCCCTAAGGACAAGATGCA
>CAMCYG010000055.1 GCA_945883775.1 Victivallis vadensis | reverse complement strand
GTTGGCAGAAGCGCTGACACTCACCACCATTTGTGTTCCGGTAAACCATGAAGCACCGGGCGCAATCGTCCCAGCCTGAACCATCACAGTATTACTGCCGTTAAGCGTTACGCCAGGACTTGAGCACTGTACAAATGTTCTGACATTAGTGTAACTTCTGGAAGAGTCCGTATTAGACAATCGTAGAGATACCAGGAATGTCTCGCCTGGCTCTGGATAATAATCGCCGTCTCCGCCAGCAGTATCATCTACAGAATAGGAAGAGACCTCGACACCCGGCGGATTATAGTATGACATAGCTATATCGTCTATATACCAGCCGGCTGCTGTTCCAGCCGCATCCGACTCTAGTTTAAACCTAGTGCTAATAACTTTATTGCTGAAGGAGGCAAGGTCCACGGTTATCAAGCTCCACATATTCGAAGTGCCTTGAATATAAGTCGTGCCATAAGTTGAACGGGAGTTGACATTGACCCAGCCGGAACCGTCATTCACTTCAATAAACCCGGCATCCCTGTAGCCTCCATCCGTCTTAGCAATATCGTGCCAGGACCAGAAACTCAGACTAGGCCGCTGCAAGACACTGACAGGTGGAGACTGGACCCATCCGTTAACAAGATTCGAGTAGCGCCCATCAAGAATAGTCCCCCACACGTTTGTCCCGGTATGAGCGGAGGATGGGCCGAAGGTCGGTTTTCCATACTGCCACAACACGTTACCAAGCATATTAGAAACCGACCACTCTGCGTCGGCCTGATTCAGATCATTAGTATATCCTACGATGGTTTTTCTGGTCAGCACGATAAGATAATCGGACGCATTCGCGCTGGCAAGGTTGGTAGGGCTCGTATTAGTGTTTCCAGCCCAATCTGCACTTACCGGGGCGAGATAATACTTGGTTGATGCCAACAGTCCAGTGACCGTGAGCAGATGAGGATAGACATTGGTGCCCAGATATAGCTCCGTGGTCTCCACATAGTTTGAATCACCCTGAACAGCAAAACCGCTGAATGGCAAGTTCGTAGAGATCACAGCCAGTGAATTTGCAGGTTCATCGGTCCACCACTTGATGACTGCTGTTGAACCATAAGCCGCCACGACGGACGGATCGATGATAACGGGCTTGATATCATCGATCATCACGCTGTTAGAGCTCACGCTGCTGTCCTGATTCACATAAGTGCCGGTCAATTTGTCGCCATGCACAGCAGTAGCACCGGATACAAGCTGTATCCAGTTAGTGAAACCAGAGGTCCCGACCTGCCGGTCGAGAGCGATTGGGCTCCCAGCGCGCCAAACGATGGAGGTGTTTGCGACAGTTGGAGGTGGGTTTGTACTTATTATAACAACGTTTTCATATGTCGTGTCCCATGCCGCGGATATCTGCATTACGGCCTGGGTCGCCGCGATGTTGGTTACTATCATTTGCGCCAGCGCATCCGACCTGTAGGCTTTTCTATCGAAGTGCACATGCCCCCGGAGCTGATCCATCGCCCCTACAAGATCAAGCTCTGAACCGGTTGTCATGAGCCCTGTACAGGCCGCATTAGTTCGTGCTCCCTTATATATCGCGTCTCGAACTATGTCATACGTCAAGTGTGGAGCCATTCCAAGAATGAAGGCGGCAGCGCCAGCCACATGCGGCGTAGCCATCGACGTCCCACTGAGACTCGCGTATGTTGTATTAGCCGTACCGCAACTCAATATATCACTTCCTGGCGCGGCGATATCAACAGAAGAAGCGCCATAACACGAGAACGAAGACAACGATCCTGTATAATCAATAGAGGCAACTGCGATTATATTATCATTTGTGTAGCTGGATGGATAATGCGGATATGCGTCATTGTCAGATCCACTGTTTCCTGCCGCCGCAATGAATAGTTGGCCCTCCTTCCGTGCGCCATCGATTGCATCAAACAAAGCCTGACTGTATCCGCCGCCGCCCCAGCTATTGTTAGTCAGCCTGATCTTAAGTGTTTTATTGGTCGCATACAGAATAGCGGATATTGCATCGGCAGTGGTCCCGCCGCCATCGCCCAGAAACTTCAGCGCCACAATCTTAATCTGCCAATTTACACCGACAACTCCGTTGGTATTATTACCAACAGCACCGATTGTTCCTGCAACATGTGTTCCGTGCCCCTGATCATCTGTCGGGTTATTTGTGTTGGTTATAAAATTCCAACCATGTACATCGTTGGTGTACCCGTTGCCGTCGTCATCAATGCCATTCTCGGCAATCTCGAGAGGATTGGACCAGATATTCATTTTCAGATCCTCATGAGTCAGCAGAACACCAGTGTCGATGACTGCGATCACGATAGAGTTTGTGCCTGTAAATGTATCCCAGGCAGTATCAGCCCTTATCCTGGACATTCCCCACAGCGAAGACCATCGCTGATCATTCGGTATACGGTTAGGCCAGCAGCGGTAATTCGGTTCCACAAATTCGACATCAGGGTCTTTTTCATAGTCAGCCGCCACATCTTTCAGCTTCCTCATCTTGGTTTTGACCTTGACCACATCAGTTTTTCGCTTCATTCCGTGGAGGTTTTTCTTGAACTGAGTTCCGGCTTTGGAATGAAGGCTCTGTTTCTTCTGAACGTTTGCTGTAGATTTGTAAGAAATGATCAATTCATCGGCGACTGCGTTAGTATCAGTCACCCTGCTCCAGTCGACAGGAAAAGCTCGCTTCTGCCCTGCGGGCGCGGCAAGAGGCACCAGAAGCGCGATTAATACAGCACAGTAGATACTTCTCATTTTTTCTCCGAAGCGGGATTGACGGAAGACTGATTATTTTTTTCAAGGGCAATACTGTTAAGCTCGCTCATTATGCGCTTCCGCTCTGAAACAAGCCGGCCTGTTTCTGCGTAAAGGTCCTTCATCTCTTTTCCGGATTCGCCGACTTGAGCAGCCGTGGCCTTATAATCAGCATCCTGGCCCATAAGCTGTTTCATCTTTTCTTTGATCTCGAGCTGCTGTTTTTCAAGAGCTTCGTATTCCTGCCGGAGCTTGACTATCTCAGGATTGTTCATCAATCCAGCAGTTTCCAGGGAACGTGCGTCCATCGATATACGCTTAAATGCCGATTGAGCGTCCTTCACCTGTTTTTGCAGCTCGGGAAGCTTGGCATTGATTTCTGCCAGCCTGCTATTCAGAACAGACTCACGGTCACGGGCCGGAATGACTGCATTTGTAGAGACGGCAGGCTCTGCAGATAGGGCCACAGCGGTATCAGCCGAAAATGCCGTCATTCGCCCCAATAAGAGAATTAGGACAAGCAGCACTATCGTCTTATTCGCAAATGTCATGCAGATGCCCGTTCGGCATGGTTTATTTAACATACGACACACTAATATATTGTCCTTTGTTAATAGAAACAAAACCACTCAATTATTGGGGATGGATTATAGACTTCAAACGTCGCAAGTGTCAATGGAGGAATGGATAACAAAAGTATATTTTTTGTATGCCTTTATTCTAGATGCCCCTCTATTCCTTTTCCTTGCTTGCGTTTGCAGATACTTTCTTATTTAATGCATTCCTATTTCGATACGGGCGAGTGGTGAAATTGGCAGACACGCAAGACTTAGGATCTTGTGCCGCAAGGCTTGGGGGTTCGAGTCCCCCCTCGCCCACCAGCCTTCGCTCGTAGCGTAGCGGTGAGCGAAGGCTGTCACGCCGGAGACGTTCTCCTGAACGCGAAGGCGGACAGCACAACATGCCGCTACGAGACTACGGCTTGGCATGCCAATATCTGGATATCATTATGTGTATATTCTGGTCAGCATATCAGACCACAATTGTCATTACACAGGATGCACAACCGATATTTATGAGAGATTAGCCAAGCACAACAAAGGCGACGTTCCTCATACAGCTAAACACAGACCATGGCATCTGGAGACTTGTGTAGCTTTCAGGGATAAGGACAAGGCCCGAGCATTTGAACAATACCTGAAGAGCGGATCTGGAAGAGAATTTGCACGCCGGCATTTTTAATGCCTTCGCTCGTAGCGTAGCGGTGAGCGAAGGCTGTCACGCCGGAGACGTTCTCCTGAACAGAAGCAAAAGTAAGCGGTCAATATTTTTATTGATTTACACACCAGCCCCTGTAATCATGTCTGGAGTGTGTGCGGAGGCGCACATTCATGAACACGACACATTTTATTACCGGACAAGCATATGACTGAATCTGACATTGGGAATCTTAAGGTGGTTTTGATTGATGACGATAAGATGGTACTGAGAAGCCTCGAGAGTGCGCTGCAGAGCATGGGCTACCAGATCACCTCCTTTGATAATCCCATGAAAGGTATCGAGCATATACAGAACAAAGGTGCCGACATCGTCATCTCCGATATATGCATGCCGACGTGTGACGGATTCCAAGTGCTGAAAAAGATTAAGGAGTCTGATCCGCAATGCGACCTTATCTTCATTACAGCCCACGGCCAGATCGATACAGCCATCAGGGCTTTGCGCGAGGGAGCGTCCGATTTCTTCGAAAAGCCGCTCTCAATGAGCTCTCTCCAGGCGGCGATGGAACGCACACAAAAATACAGAGCACTTGCCCAACAGAAAAAAATACTCTCCGAGCAGATATACACCCTGACGGGAGAATTGCTCAGCCGCTCGAATAAAGTAATGCTCGGACGATCCAGTCAGATGAAAAAGGTCGCTTCGGATATCATCGATATCGCAGCAACGAATGCAACTGTACTTGTCCTTGGTGAAAGCGGAACAGGCAAAGAGCTTATTGCCCATGCGATACATACCGCAAGCTTACGCAGGAACGAGCCATTCATCACCGTCAATTGCCCATCGATCCCGGAAGACCTTTTTGAATCGGAGATGTTCGGACATCGCAGAGGTGCATTTACCGGCGCGATCGATTCCAGGGTGGGATACGTAGAGACGGCCAAAAGCGGCTCTATCTTTCTCGACGAAATAGGCGACATGCCGTTCAAGATGCAACCCAAAATACTTAGACTCCTTGAGCAGAGAACTTTCATGTCCATCGGTGACAGCAAAGAAAAGAGCTCGGAAGCACGAATAATTGCCGCAACTAACCAGCCTATCGAACAGCTTGTAGCCGAAAAAACTTTCAGGGAGGACCTTTATTACAGATTGAGCATCTGCACAATAAAGGTACCCCCGCTACGCGAACGCAGGGATGACATTCCCATTCTGGCCATGTATTATACATTGTCGTTTGCGTCGGATATGAGCCGAGCAATAGACGGCATCGATGATGACGTGATGAAGATTCTAATTGAATATGATTATCCGGGAAACATCAGGGAACTTAAAAACATCATTGAGAACACAATTATTCACATAAAGCATCCGGGCAAGATAGAGCCGAGGGATCTTCCAAAAATGGGACTGCTTAAGGCGGCGAACGGATTAAAAGATAGCTCAACGCCATTTAATCCAACATCGCTAAAATTCTCCGATGTTGAGAAACAGCTTTACGAGGAAGCACTCAACAGGTCAGAACGCAATGTCTCCTCTGCTTCCAGACTTCTAGGGCTATCCAGGAGCAAACTCCGAAGGCGGCTTGAGGCACTTGGAATAGACGCCTGAGAAGCGCCTGTATGACTCTTTCTCCACATCCAGCAAAAGACAATTCCCACGCAAAAAATGAGCGTCGCAGACAACGCCCCATTTATGAGGAACTAGATACGCTTTTCGGCCGATGAGTGTTCATATACGGCCAATCATTTGCAATGACACACACATTTTGTGTCTCATATCCCCTCGTTTTAGCATAAACATCGCATTTAAGCTTGTTTGCACCTGCTGGCACAACTTATGCAATATAAATAGGCAGACCCTGAGTTGGATAGGTAAGGGAGGACGCCGCGTTAGCAATAAAAGCTTTTGGGTCCAAAGAAACCTACCTGACTCAAGGGTCTTTTAGCTTTTTATGAATAGCAGAGAATGCTGTTGTTAAACAAGCCTGCATTTGCGATATTAAACACCATCATGAGTTTAATATACTCCAACAAGTCATTGTGGAATTCAGCCCTGTCAGCGTCCGGGAAAATAGGTTCTTTCAGTCCCCACATATCCATGGTGCTGGGTTCCGGCTGGAGTTGCATACTAGAGCAGCTGAATATACGTAAATCCATCGCTTATTCCAAGATCGCCGGCCTTGGTAAAACGGGAGTAAAAGGACATAAGGGCTTCATTCATCAGGTCTGCTACAAAGGCATGAATGTCCTGATTTTCGAAGGCCGTCGACATTACTACGAGGGACAAGGCTGGGCTCCTGTCATTTTTCCGGCTCTGCTGAGCCGTCTGCTTAGAGTGGAGACGATGCTGCTGACAAATGCGGCTGGCGGCATATCGCACAAACTTCCAACCGGATCAATCATGATGCTTACCGATCACATCAATTTTATGGGATCAAATCCCCTGATAGGCTTACATGACCCCATGCTGGGAGAAAGGTTTCCTGATATGACAAATGTCTACGCAAGAAAACTTGCAAAGATCATGGAGACCGCCGCTAGAAAAGCAAAAGTCAAATTGAAGCACGGAGTATATGCCGCGCTGAGCGGACCTTCTTACGAGACCCCTGCAGAAATACGGCTTCTTTCAAAAGTTGGAGCGGATGCCGTTGGTATGTCGACAGTTCCGGAGGCTATCATCGCAAACGCTTGCGGTATAAGAGTATGCGCCCTGTCGTTTATAGCAAACAGCGCTGCCGGCATATCCGGGAGCGTCCTTAAACATGACGACGTTCTCGATTCCGTGAACCTGTCGAAGAACAGCATGGCCAGGATAGTCTCATGTTTCCTCGATGAATTATCCAGGCGCCATGAAGACTCCAGATAACACTCAATTCCGAAATGCGGCCCTGATCTCGGCCAGACTCTCTGAACGCGGACATACTGCATACTTCGCCGGCGGCTGTGTCCGGGATATGATCATGCAGCGAACGCCAAAAGACATCGATATTGTCACTGACGCAACGCCCGATCAGATATCCGCTATTTTTCCTGATTCTGATCTTACCGGAAAGGCATTTGGTGTCGTCCGGGTAAGGATGACTGATGATGAATTCGAGATCGCCACATTCAGGGCAGACCACGACCATAAAGATGGCAGACATCCAGGCAGCGTCAGCTTCACCGATGAAAAGACGGACTCTTCCCGACGCGACTTCACTATCAATTCTCTGTTATACGATCCAGCCAGCGGAAGAGTTATTGACCATCAGGACGGATCAAAGGACATAACACTTCAGCTTCTCCGGTTCATCGGGGACCCTGAGCAGAGGATCAGCGAGGATCATCTGAGGATGCTGAGGGCGATAAGGTTCTCAGGTACTCTAGGATTCAGGATCGAGGACATTTCCTTCGCTGCCATAATCAAAAATGCCGGATTAATAGAGAAGATAAGCGCTGAAAGAGTGCGCGATGAGTTGATACGCATGCTAACTGAAAGCCCGAAGCCCGGCAAGGCGCTTGAAACACTTGACGCATCAGGACTGCTGGCGTACATACTGCCGGAAGTGAGCGCGCTGAAAGGAGTTGCACACTCTCCAGAGAAACATCCGGAAGGTGACGTATTTACTCATACATGCCGGATGCTAGATCATGCAGGAGCAAGCGGTGATCACTGTCTCGCGTTTTCTGCGCTACTCCATGACATTGGGAAGAAGGATACATTTACACTTCTCGAAGGAAAAATATCTTTCCCGTGCCACGAGGAACGCGGAGCTGATATTGCAGAAAACATACTGCACAGGTTGCGGTTCCCAAAGAAAGAAATACAATTCATCAGACAATGCATAGAACGGCATGGCGTTATCCACAAACCGGAAGCATTAAATCTGGCCGAACTCAGAAAAATAGCGGCATCGCCGACCTTCCCTACCGAACTAAAACTGCACAAACTGGATGTCATCACAGCTGGTGGCAGCGACAAGGCAGGCAAATTCTATGATAATTTCCTGAAATCGTATATCGACAGGGAAATATTGCCCCAGCCTCTTGTCTCAGGCAAAGACCTGCTGGCCATGAGCATGAAACAAGGTCCGGATTTCGGAAGGATTCTGGCAGAAGCCTACGACCTTCAGCTTAACGAAACCTTGAAATCACGCGACGCTATTATTGACTGGCTCGCGAAAAGATCTAAACAGGATTTGTAAGCATCAACCTGCTATTTTCAAAGACTCAGTCTCTTCGATCAAGCTGGCTTTCTGCTTACGTATCACTTCACGTGATATAGTAATGGATTTACCTTTGTGAGAAGTAGCGTCATACATGACATCAAGCATGACCTTTTCGACTACGGCTCGCAGTCCCCTTGCCCCTGTCTTGCGCTTCATCGCTATAGCCACTATCTCCTTTAGAGCTGAATCGGAGAATTTTAAATCGACATCATCCATAGCCAGCAATTTGCGATACTGCTTGACCATGCAGTTCTTCGGCTTGACAAGTATATCCAGCATCTCTTCTTCGGATAATTCAGATAGCATTGAGACTACCGGCAGACGTCCAACAAACTCAGGTATCATGCCATACTTTATCAAGTCTTCAGGTTCAACCTGAGTTTCCTCGCTGTAATGCTGACTTTTGGCGACATCATCCTTTCCGAATCCGATGGTTTTCTTGCCTTTTCTTTTCTTCATCATCTCATCAAGGCCTACAAATGCTCCGCCGCAAATGAAAAGGATATGCTCTGTATTGATCTTAACGTACTCCTGCTGGGGGTGTTTTCTGCCGCCCTGAGGAGGAACCCTTGCGATGGTCCCCTCGAGTATCTTCAACAACGCCTGCTGTACGCCTTCCCCGGAGACATCCCTGGTAATCGATACGTTCTCCGTACGGCGCCCGATCTTATCGATCTCATCCACATAAATGATGCCCATTTCTGCTCGGGAAACATCCTGCTTAGCATTCTGAAGCAGATACAAAAGGATGTTTTCAACATCCTCACCGACATAGCCTGCTTCTGTCAACGTCGTAGCATCTGCAATTGCAAACGGGACATCAAGCATCCTCGCCAGTGTCCTGGCCAGGAGTGTCTTACCGACACCTGTCGGGCCGATCATCAATATGTTACTCTTCTCTATCTCGACGTCCTTTAGACTCTCATCAAGTGAACCATGGGTATGCTGCTTTAATCTCATGTAATGATTATGGACTGCAACGGACAGCACCTTCTTGACATGGTCCTGCCCTACCACATACTGATCGAGATATTTCTTAATCTGACGCGGTTCCGGGACAACAAGATCTGCGGCTGTTTTAGTAACCGGCTTCTCCGCCTGTTCCGGCTTCATCATCTTACCACAGAGGTCGATACAGTTAGAGCAGATGTATGCGTTCACGCCCTTAACAATCTGCCTGCTTTCACTCGGAGGCAATCCACAGAATGAACAGTTATATATATCGTTCTTAGCCATTACTTCTTTGTTACCTTTCGGCTCTTGACCACCTCATCGACAAGCCCATACGTCTTTGCGTCTGCAGCTGACATGAAGAAATCACGGTCAGTGTCTCTGGCTATCGCATCTGCGCTTTTGCCGGTATGATCCGCTAATATTTCGTTGATCCTGTCGCGCAATCTCAGTATTTCCTTTGCTTGTATACTGATATCAGCGGCCACACCCTGCATGCCGCCCCAGGGCTGGTGAATCATTATCCGGGCATTTGGCAAAGCATATCTCTTGCCCTTCGCTCCTGCGGCAAGCAACACTGCGCCCATACTGGAGGCCTGCCCTACACAATAAGTGGAGACAGAACACTTCAAGAACTGCATGGTGTCATAAATTGCAAGACCAGCCGTCACCGATCCACCCGGCGAGTTGATATATATGCTGATATCCTTTTCTGCGTCCTCCGCCTGAAGAAACAGCAGTTGCGCTATGATCAGGTTAGAAATCTCATCATTTATCTCAGTACCTATGAACATTATCCGGTCTTTAAGAAGTCTGGAAAAAATGTCATAAGCACGTTCGCCCCGGCCCGTCTGTTCTACCACCATCGGAACAAGCTGATTATTTACTTTCATCTGGATATGCTCTCCTTTTATGCTGTTACTGAGTTCGCAAGAAGAAAATCAAGTGTCTTATCGTCTCTTATATCACTTCTCAGAGCCTCCATGCCATTACGTTTATCGATATCGACCCGCATAGCATCCTTCGTCACCCCATACTGCGTCGCCAGCTCTTCAACGCGGCGATCCACATCCTCATCGGCGATTGCTATCTTCTCTGCATCCGCGATTTTGCTGAGTATATATGTCGCCTTAACACGAGTGACCGACGTCTCTTCAGCGGTACTGAGTATCATGTCTTTCTGAGCCTCTACCTGTTCTCTAGTAGCGCCCTGCATTGTGATTCTTCGAAGTATACTACGAAGGGTTATATCTTTCTCCTGAGCAAGCACCGACTGCGGAACATCTATCACAGTATTTTTGACAAGGCTGTCGATTATGATATTTTTCTTCCTGGTCTTATCACCGGACTCAAGATAGGACCTGATATCGCTGCTAATCTTTTCCCTCAGCGCAGTCTCTGAATCTACCCCAAACCTGCTGAAGAAATCTTTATCCAGAAGCGGCATCACCTTTTTCTTGATGTTCTTAAGCGCGACGCTATAAACGGCTTTTTTGCCTGCTATGGCTTTCATCTGATGGTCCACAGGAAATTCGACAGTGATATTCTTTGTCTCTCCAGCATTCATCCCTATGATACCAGCTGACAAACCCTTGATGAACTCCTGATCTGAGATCACCATTGAGAAATCCTTGCCCTCGGCAATCCCAGCCTTCGGAGGCAGTAGTGACAAAAGAGGCACGCCGTCCAATGTCCCGCTATAATCTATTGACACAAGGTCATTCTTTTCGACAGGCCTTTTATCAGCAGCTTCATAAGTTGCCATACTGCCAACTATGCGGTCATATTGCGCATCAACGTCCTTGGGTTCCACCTTGATGACTTCCGCCGCCACCGACAAGCCCTTGTATTTCGGAAGATTAAAATCAGGCGCAACATCAAGAGTTACAACAAAGGTCAGACCTGAAGACAGGTCATATTTGATCCCGCTAACTTCAACAACTGCAACAGGCGACAGCTTCTCCTGCTCGATCGCCGTCCTGTAAAGACGCGGGATCAGACGGTCCACAGTCTCCGAGTTGATGCTCTTGGAATATTTAAGCTCGACCATCTTTTCAGGTGCTTTACCAACCCTAAAGCCAGGAATGCTTGCTTCAGCTACAAACGCCTTAGACACACGCTTCCGCTCTTCCATCGTATCCTGCGCAGAAACACTTACCGTCAGCATTTTCCTGCACGGACCACCATCCATCAGCTTTACATTCATCGCCCTTATTCTCCCTTTTTCGCTTGATCACTATTCCTTCATCGTTATCAGGAATTCTATATTATTTTTAGTCTTCTTAAGCCTGTTCACTATCATTTCCATCGCTTCGACTGGCGGAACACCATTGATTGCCCGCCTGAGTATCCATGTTTTACTCAGCTCATCAGGGTGCAGCAGCAACTCTTCCTTCCTTGTCCCGGACTTCTCTATATTGATCGCAGGGAACACCCTCTTGTCAACCAGACCCCTGTCCAGGCACAGCTCCATATTTCCAGTACCCTTGAATTCCTCGAAAATCACATCGTCCATTCTGCTTCCGGTTTCGACCAAAGCGGTGGCTATAATAGTCAGGCTACCGCCGTTTTCGATATTCCTGGCCGCGCCGAAGAATCGTTTCGGTTTATGCAGGGCGTTAGAATCGACACCACCGGAAAGAATCTTTCCGCTATGCGGCTGTATCGTATTATATGCCCTGGCAAGTCTGGTTATGCTGTCGAGCAGAATGATCACATCTTTCCCGCACTCCACCATGCGTCTCGACAATTCGATAGCTATTTCGGCAAGCTGAACGTGGCGTTCGGGGCCTTCATCAAATGTTGACGAAAGGACATTGGCTTTCGTGCTCCGGATCATATCCGTGACCTCCTCAGGCCGCTCGTCAATCAAAAGGATCATGAGGTACGCATCAGGATGATTGGCGGATATGCTGTTCGCGATCTTCTGCAGGAGAACCGTCTTTCCTGTCCTGGGTGCGGCAACTATCAACCCCCGCTGTCCCATTCCTATGGGTGTGAATATATCCATCACGCGCATTGATATCTCATCCGAAGTCGTCTCCAGACGAATACGCCTGTTCGGGAACAACGGTGTAAGATTCTCAAAAGGCACCTTATGGCGTGACTTTTCAGGGTCACCATCATTGACCTTGTCCACGCGCAGCAGAGCAAAGAAGCGCTCCTTATCCTTTGGCTCCCTTATCTCTCCTTCGACCATGTCACCAGTCCGCAGGGCAAATCTTCTTATCTGGGAAGGCGACACGTAAATATCTTCAGGGCATGGTTGATAGTTGCTGAAAGGTGAACGCAGAAAGCCGAACCCGTCCGGAAGAATCTCAAGGACGCCTTTGCTGTACATCGTTCCAGCCTGTCGGGCATGAGCCTTAAGGATTTCGAATATGAACTCATGCTTTCTCATTGCACCCAGATCGTTCAGACCAAGCCTGTCAGCCATTTTGTGCAGCTCAGGCACGCTCACATTCTGAAGGTCATACAGACTCAACCTGTTCTGGGTCTGGCGCACCTGCGATTCCCTGTTATCAGCAGCAACTGCCTGCTCAGGTTGTCTTGAATTCTCACTGACCGGTAGCTGGGGTTGGGCCTGTTCCGCCACTTGCCCCTCCGGGGCAGCAGACGTTTGAATAACATGGTCCCTGCGCTCACGCGGTTCATCACGCCGGTCAGAATCATACATCTTTCTGGGCCGGCCTCTTCTTCCTGACGGATTTCTTGCTAGCATATTTTTTCTCCAAGTAAAATATTCATAGTTCTCGTTACCTGCAACCCGAGCAGGCGCAAATCAAAGTTATTAATAAAAACATAATCAGATCTGACACACTTTTCATCAATGCTCATCTGTGAATTGATCCTTGTCAAAGATTCCTTTTCAGAAAACCCCCTGCCCATCAACCGACCCACCTGGACATCCCGGCGCGAAGCTACACAGATTATAGCATCCCACCCATTGTCAAAACCTGCTTCAAACAGCAAGGGCACCATAACAGCGGCTAAACAGCCTTCATTCCTGCGATTATCCAGCCACCGAGTCCATCCGGCATATACAACTGGATGAATTATAGAATTCAGAAGCTTGAGCTTTTCTTTGTCTCCAAAAACAACATCCCCGAGCGTTCTTCTGTCAATCTCAGAATCCGCGCCAAGCACTACCGTCCCGAATTCGCGTACAATAGCCTTGTATCCTTCCGTACCCTTTTTTATAGCCTCATGGGCAAGGATGTCGCTATCACAAATCGCAACCCCCCGCTTACTGAGCATTCCGGAAACCACATTTTTCCCACATGCCACTCCTCCAGTAATGGCAAGACAACGTATCGGAAGTTGATTGATATTGAAAATATTGATAATGAACTGACCTTGATCTAATTGGCTATAAATGTACTAGTGAAGATACGATATTGGACAAAATACTACTGTTTGTCAACGACCAATCCTTAAATCAGTTAAAATAACTCTGGCTCGAGCATATCACGAGCCATGGAATTCATGCCGTACTTCATGTAAAACTCGACCAATCCGTTTGAATTAACTTTTGAGATTCTATATTTATCAGAGACATAGGAACAATCGTCATATAAAATCAGCCTTACAATATTTCTGTTCCTTTCCAGCAGATCTCTTTTCCCTAAAAGAAGAGATCTTATCCTGTCACTCTTGATTCTGCTGATATTCTCAAATATTCCGTCAATCGTATTGAACTCTTTAAGCAGGTCGGCCGCGGTCTTTTTTCCAATTCCGTCAACACCGTCGATGTTATCAGCTGAATCACCCGTAAGCGACAGCAAATCAACGATTTGTGAAGGCGATACACCCATTTTGCATTGAACGTCAGCGGCCTTGAACAGCTGATCAGGCTGAAGTGGCATAATCATGCTTACCCTATCATCAACCAGCTGAAAAAGATCCTTGTCAGAGGAGGCAATCATTACCTCTGCCCCGCTGACTGATGCTGAAATGGCTACAGATGCAATGATATCATCAGCTTCCCGTCCAATCTGTCTGAGGAACGGAATACCGGACAAAACCAGATACTCCTCGATGATCGGTAACTGCTTTCGCAGGTCATCAGGCATTGGTGTCCTATTTGCCTTGTATTCTGGCAAAAGATCAAGTCGTTGTTTAGGGGAGCCTCCGTCCAATGCCACAAGATGTCTATTCGGTTTCCACCTTTTATTAATCTGGTTTAATGTCTTAATAAAACCAAAGAGTGCATTCGTGGGGAAACCGTCAGGAGCGTTAAGCTTTTTAATTGCGAAGAATGAGCGATAGATAAGAGACAGACCGTCATAGATTACAAAGCTATCAGACATATGGATAAAGAATCCTATCCAAAACGCATCCTAAGGCGCAACCACCGGCGCTGCAGCTGCATCCGCTGCAGGAGCTCCGACAGGTGCAATACTTTTCGGAACAGTTTGCGAATACAAGCTCTCTCCGGTTTCCTTGATGTGCCGCCCGGAAGGATCCAGTAGTTTCGCAGTAACGAAAATCAGCAGGTTCTTCTTTACCGTTTGCTCAAACTTACTTCGGAACAGTCGGCCTATGAGAGGAAGATCTCCCAGGAATGGAATTTTGTCGTCCACTGAAACCCGGTTCTCTGTTATCATACCACCCAAAACCACAGTTGCGCCGTTATAGATGGAAAGCGTTGTCGACACTGACCGTGAATGGAAGAAAGGCTGCTGCATGGGAAGTTTCTGCGTGTTGCCTTGCGCATCTGTATACTCTGTCCCATAATCCTTCCATTCCGGTTCACTAATAACCTGAGGAGTCAATGTAAGATTTATCATCTGCCCTTCAGGTGAAACCTCAGGGAGTACCTGCAGTATGACACCGACCTCGCGAGTTTCGAACGCACTGGGCTCCACTATACCTCCAACAATCTGCGAAAATCCGCCCCCGCCGCCTGATGTAGCCGTAATCGGCGTCACTTGAAAATCAGTGGGATAAATGTATTCCGTCACGACTTTTATCGTAGCTTCCTGCCCGGATTGGGTAGTAACGTTAGGAGAAGAAAGCAAATCGGCATTACCCTTTTGCTGTAAAGCATGAATAATCAGGGTCAATTCCGGATTGGTCATTGCTGACGAAATCGTAAGCATATTATCAGCCAGACCGGCAGCAACATTACCAGTCCCACCTAGCTTCGCCATATCCTGTGCGGCATAACGCAATCCCTTAGTAAAACCGTCAGCCCCTGAGTCCATCGTCACCCGCTGTCTTTGCGCCAACATCTTACCGCTGTCGTTTTTGTTCGATGCGAGCTCCCAAGGGTCACTCAACAGCCACTCGAATCCAAGAGCATCCATGTCAGTTTGGTTTACCTCTACGAACCTTGCTTCTATCGATATCTGCTTGGGAACTACATTCAGTTGATTAAGTATCTGCTCAAATACGGCCAAATTGTCAGGAGTATTGGCCACGCTTAATTTTCCTATGGAAGGAAGATGCTTTATCGATGACCCTAATGGCCATTTAACGCCTAAATCCATGAAAAACATTTTCCAATCCGCAAATGCACCCGGTAACGGGCCAGCACCCTCCATAGCCTGAACTTCGCCCGCTCCACCACCACCGCCACCACCCATCTCACCCCTTGCGGCCAGGATCCTCTCGCCCACTGACGGCATAACGTTATACATCCTGTGCTCTATCGCCATTGTAGGAAAGTTGGGGGGAACTATCATAACCACCCTGCCCTGAATTCTGTATTCGAGGTTGGCAACGTTGGTAATAATCTTTAATGCCTCTAGCAAAGAAATGAATCTAGCATTAAACGTTATCAAAGGAATTCCACCTGCATCACCCGCCGCTGGCGCAGCCGGTTCAGCGCCGAGTGCAACTTCTGCCGCAGGCGCTTCCGCTGCAGGCGCAGCAGCTGCATTCTGACCCAAATTCAAGACAAGATTAATCCCTTTGGGTGCATTTGCATCTGTCTCGGGATCATGCTCCACGCTCAAATTCTGTAATTCTTGGACCACATCGTTAATATTTGCCTGCCGGAAGTCCACCTCAGGGATGACGATCTTGTTCATCTTCTCCTGTAGTTTCCTAACGTCATTTGTAGATATTGAACTTGGCCCCGTCGGGCCGATATCAGGCTTCATATCAATATCCACATAATTCTGTGGGGTCCACGCCTTCCTTACATCAGCGATCATCCCTTTGCGAGTTGCATCTACTTCGTGAGAGAGCACATCATACTTGCGCAAGTTTACCTTCTCTAGCAGTCGTATAGCCTCCGTATTCTGAGGGTCGACGGCAAGCACAGCCTTATACATGTTAGCCGCCTGATCCAGCTCTCCCGACGCATAAAACTCTCTTCCAAGCTTAAGCTTATCCGAGTTCGTGGAGTTTAACTTCTTATATTCATCACTACTGATTCGCGCTTTTCGCTTTACAGGAGCAGGTGGTGGCGGAGGTTCAACACGCTTCTTCTCTATCAAGTCAATCAAATCACGAGCCTTGGGATGCCCACTTTCAGCGGCCAAACCTGCTGATATTTTGGCATTATCAAAATCACGATCTTTCAACAAATAGATGCCTCGCTGGTAATAACACTGAGCAAGATTTTCTTTTGCTTGCTTCTTGAGGACAGCCACCTCTCGCCGGTTGCCGATATCTTTCAGCGCTTCCTTATAAAGGGGAATAGCCGTTATGTAGTCTTTTTTCTTAAACGCTGCATCAGCCTGGGCGATATTAGCCGAGGCATGAAGTTCATATGCACGTTTTGCATTCAAGACCTCTGATTCAATATTTGCACTTACCGGATCAATAGGCTTGATTTCCGGCATAGCAGGAATGCCTTCTTTTGCAACATCCTTCATCGCCTTGCTAATAATATCACTAACGTCTTCAGCACCATCCGTACCTGCGGCTTTGTCTTTTTTTGGCCCCTCGTTTGCCACTTCCTTCAATGTCTTACTGACAAGGTCACTAACGTCTTCAGCCTTCTCAGCGCCTTGTGTATTAGGGGCAGAAACATCAGCTTGCTCTTCAGCCTTGGGCTCTGTGACCACAGGCTCCGCTGGTGACTCTGCTGTTACCGCAGGTTCCGCGGCGACTGGTTCTGCAACTACAGGCTCTGCTGCGGGTTCGGCCGCTACGGCTGGAGCCTCTGCTGCCGGTTCCGCGGCGACTGACTCTGCTGCTACCGCAGGTTCTGCAGCCGGTGCTTCAGCTGCTGGTTCTGCAACTACAGGCTCTGCTGTGGGTTCTGTAGCTACTGCTGGCGCCTCTACGGCTGGAGCCTCTGCTGCCGGTTCCGCGGCGACTGACTCTGCTGCTACCGCAGGTTCTGCAGCCGGTGC
>CAMCYG010000054.1 GCA_945883775.1 Victivallis vadensis | reverse complement strand
GGGTATCCGGCATCTTCACCGGAATTACAACTTCACCGAGATCCTCGTTGAGACAGCGCCCAGATCGTTACACGATTCGTGCAGGTCGGAACTTACCCGACAAGGAATTTCGCTACCTTAGGACCGTTATAGTTACGGCCGACATTCACGGGGGCTTCGGGTCAGAGCTTCGCCTTGCGGCTAACCCCTTGCCTTAACCTTTCCGCATTGGTCACGTGTCACACTCTATACTTCCTCTTGCGAGTTTGCAGAGTGCTGTGTTTTTGTTAAACAGTCGCCTGGGCCCTTTCACTGCGCCTTCCGGATGCTTCTTCTTTTACAAATGACATTCAGAAGGACCCCTTCTCCCTAAGTTACGGGGCTATAGAGCCGAGTTCCTTAACGAGGGTACTCTCGCGCGCCTTGGTATATTCTACCATTCCACCTGTGTCGGTTTTGGTACGGTTACCTTACTGACTCGCTAGAAGCTTTTCTTGGCAGCATGGTATCAGTTGATCCCCTTTGGCCGTAGCCTCAGGGTCCATTCGCTTTTCAGAGTGATGCTCCGACGGATTTACCTATCAGAGCCTCCTACGAGCTTAGACCATCACATCCAATGGATGGCCAACCTAACCTCCTGCGTCACTCCATTGCTCAAACGTCAATACGGTAGTACAGGAATATTGAACCTGTTATCCATCGCCTACGCCTTTCGGCCTCGGCTTAGGTACCGACTAACCCTGGGAGGACGAACCTTCCCCAGGAAACCTTGGAATTACGGCGGCAAGGATTCTCACCTTGCTTTTCGTTACTCATGTCCGCATAATCACTTCCATACTGTCCACGCTCGTTTACACTCACGCTTCAACCTGTATGGAACGCTCTCCTACCACTCTCCAGTAAACTGGAGAATCCGCAGCTTCGGCAAATGGTTTTAGTCCCGATCATTTTCGGCGCAGAATCACTCGACTAGTCAGCTGTTACGCACTGTTTAAATGATGGCTGCCTCTAAGCCAACATCCTAGCTGTCTCAGCAATTCCACATCCTTTGTCACTTAACCATTTTTCGGGGCCTTAGCTGGCGGGCTGGGCTGTTTCCCTTTCGACTACGGAGCTTAGCCCCCGCAGTCTGACTCCGCATGTATCATTGACGGTATTCGGAGTTTGATTGGCGTTGGTACCCCGGTAAGGGCCCTAGTCCATTCAGTGCTCTACCTCCATCAATTGTGTTCATGCAGGCTAACCCTCAAGCTATTTCGGAGAGAACCAGCTATCACCAAGTTTGATAAGTCTTTCGCTCCTACCCACAGCTCATCCAAGAGTTTTTCAACACTCACTAGTTCGGCCCTCCATCTCGTGTTACCGAGGTTTCAGCCTGGCCATGGGTAGCTCACATTGGCTTCGGGTCTACAGCATGCGACTTAGTCGCACATTTCGCACTCGCTTTCGCTTCGGCTATTTCCTGTAACAGGAATTAACCTTGCCACATACTGTAACTCGCGGACTCATTATGCAAAAGGCAAACGGTCACCCATCTTGCGACAGGCTCCCATAGTTTGTAAGCACACAATTTCAGGTACTATTTCACTCCCCTAACAGGGGTTCTTTTCACCTTTCCCTCGCGGTACTAGTTCACTATCGGTCATCAGTTAGTATTTAGCCTTGGAGGATTGGGCCCTCCGGATTCAAGCAGGGTTTCACGTGTCCCGCTTTACTTGGGATACCTCTAGACTCTTATTGGGTTTCGTTTACTGGGCTCTCACCATCTACGGCCGGCCTTTCCATACCGTTCTACTACCCTTTAAGATATCACATCGAGGTCCCGCAACCCCACCCCGCAAGCGGGATGGTTTAGGCTCTTCCGCGTTCGCTCGCCACTACTTACGGAATCATTATTTATTTTCTCTTCCTCAGGGTACTGAGATGTTTCACTTCCCCTGGTTTTGCTTCCCTGGACTATGTATTCATCCAGGGATGTACAGGTATTACCCCGCACGGATTGCTCCATTCGGAAATCTCCGGATCAACGTGTGTTTGCCACTCCCCGAAGCTTATCGCAGCTTGCCACGTCCTTCATCGCCTACTGATGCCAAGGCATCCATTGTGCGCCCTTTTGCGCTTGATCAATTAAATATTGATCATCTCTACGTTAGTTGCTTGCCCTACAATATGTAATTTTCAAAGAACAAACGGCGCTTTCGCACCGCTATCATAAATCAATTGTTAATAGTCAATCTTCATTAGCTGACTATTCACTGTTAACAATCAATCCCAATCCGCTACCCGGATTGGTGGGCGTGCGTGGAGTCGAACCACGGACCTTGTCCTTATCAGGGACACGCTCTAACCAACTGAGCTACACGCCCAACATGCCAATCATTGGCCTGCCAAGCCGTAGCCAACGAGCGACAGCCTGCTAAGGCTGGTGGAGGCAACCGGGTTCGAACCGGTGACCCCGAGCTTGCAAAGCTCGTGCTCTACCAACTGAGCTATGCCCCCGCTCAGTCACCGATATACGCCCTAAAATATAAATATGCAAAAATCCTTCGAAGCGGAAATGGTGTGACTCAAATAAGGCCTATGCCGGGCAATTCATTCATTACTAACACTACTGATCGTTGCCGACCAGCGTTATACTCGATGTCGCAGCATCACATAAATGTGATCTGTACATCTCTCCTTAGAAAGGAGGTGATCCAACCGCAGGTTCCCCTACGGTTACCTTGTTACGACTTCATCCCAATCACCACCCACACCTTAGACACTTATCTCCCTTGCGGGTTGAATCAGCGGCTTCGGGTGCAGACGGCTTTCATGATGTGACGGGCGGTGTGTACAAGGCCCGGGAACGTATTCACGGCGCCGTAGCTGATACGCCGTTACTAGCGAATCCGACTTCATGGAGTCGAGTTACAGACTCCAATCTGAACTGAGGCCGGTTTTGGGGATTTGCTCCACCTCGCGGTATTGCTTCCCACTGTACCGGTCATTGTAGCACGTGTGCAGCCCAGGACGTAAGGGCCATACTGACTTGACGTCGTCCCCACCTTCCTCTCGTGTAAACGAGCAGTCTGTCTAGAGTGCTTCCAACTCATCGCTGGAGTGGCAACTAGACACAGGGGTTGCGTTCGTTGCTGGACTTAACCAAACACCTCACGGCACGAACTGACGACAGCCATGCAGCACCTGTGTAACAGCCTCGAAAGCCTCCCCGGTTTCCCGGGGCATCCAGTTACATGTCAAGCCCTGGTAAGGTTCTTCGCGTTGCATCGAATTAAGCCACATGCTCCTCCGCTTGTGCGGGCCCCCGTCAATTTCTTTGAGTTTTAATCTTGCGATCGTACTCCCCAGGCGGTACACTTAACACGTTAGCTCCGGCACAGAGGGGTATAACGCCCCCTACACCAAGTGTACACCGTTTACAGCTAGGACTACCAGAGTATCTAATTCTGTTTGCTCCCCTAGCTTTCGTGCCTCAGTGTCAGTAACATTCCAGAGAGCCGCCTTCGCCACCGGTGTTCCTCTTGATATCAACGCATTTCACCGCTACACCAAGAATTCCGCTCTCCTCTCCTGTACTCAAGCCTTGCAGTTTCGAATGCAGTTCCACCGTTAAGCAGTGGGCTTTCACATCCGACACACAAAACCACCTACGCACCCTTTACGCCCAGTAAATCCGAACAACGCTTGCCACCTCTGTATTACCGCGGCTGCTGGCACAGAGTTAGCCGTGGCTTCCTCTTCCGGTACCATCAATTTTTGGCGATATTAGCGCCAAACTCTTGTTCCCGAATGACAGGAGTTTACAACCCGAAGGCCTTCATCCTCCACGCAGCGTCGCTTTGTCAGGCTTGCGCCCATTGCAAAAGATCCTCGACTGCAGCCTCCCGTAGGAGTCTGGGCAGTGTCTCAGTCCCAGTGCGGCTGACCATCCTCTCAGACCAGCTACCCGTAAGCCTTGGTGAGCCGTTACCTCACCAACTAGCTGATGGGACGCAGGTTTCTCTCCAAGCGACAGGTTCCGAAGAATCCCTACCCTTTAGTCAATCTGTCATGCGACAAACGACCACATTCGGTATTAGTCCCGATTTCTCGGGGTTATCCCAATCTTAGAGGTAAATTACCTACGCGTTACGCGCCCTTTCGCCACTTTTGCTCATCGGTATTGCTACAAATGAACACTCGTTCGACTTGCATGCCTAATCCACGCTGCCAGCGTTCGTTCTGAGCCAGAATCAAACTCTCCGTAAAAAATATCAACCTATCAGATCTCATCCAATAGATTAATTTACCGAGTTAAACCCTAGCACAAGCTCTTATAGAGTCACACCACTTCCGATTCGAAGTGATATCACTTAATTTACTTTGCATATTTATATGTCAAAGAACGATATATTCAGACGCAAAGTGTCCCCATCTTCTTTTCTTCTTCTTAAAAAAGTTAAGAAGCGGTTACACAAAATTAAATTTTCAGTGCAGGACTAACCTGCCTTGTCTTAATTTATGGGCTTAATATATCAGGTGCTTATCATGGCGTCAATAGTTATTTGAAAATATTTGAAAATAATTTTTACCCCGTTTAAGGCCCGTTTTTACTGGCTTTTATTGATATATCAACTATCATCCGTGGAAATAAATCACAAGGAGAGTCCGGGCATGAAGGCAAAAATCATAATAGCGCTCGATGTTCCAAATGCTGACGCAATTCCCGCAATCGTGGATGCTCTGCCGTCTGAAATCGAATACTACAAAGTCGGTTTGGAGCTGTATTCATCGGATGGTCCCGCAGCTCTGGCTTACCTCAAAGAACGAAATAAAAAAATTTTTCTTGATCTTAAACTCCACGATATACCACGCACTGTCGCCAGAGCAGTATCATCTGCCGCTAAACACAACGTCCAACTCTTAACAATTCACTCAACTGGCGGAAAAGAAATGATAAAAGCCGCTTCTGATGCAGCAAAAGAGGCAGGCAATGGCATGCAAATAGTTGCAGTAACGATACTTACAAGCATGAATCAGCAGAATCTGACAGAAATAGGCATGAATAAACCTATTACCGAGCAGATTATGACATTGGGCGAGCTTGCGATTTCCGCAGGAGCTCATGGCCTGGTCTGCTCACCCCTTGAAGCGCAAGGGTTTAGAAACAAACTAGGCCTCGGTCCAATCTTGATTACACCCGGCATCAGGCCGGCAGGAGCCGACGTCGGCGACCAGAAGCGCGTTGCCACACCAGCGTCAGCCGTGCAGGCCGGCGCTAACTTCTTGGTCATTGGTCGCCCAATCCTCGAAGCTAAAGACCCCAAAGCATCTGCCATGGCAATACTCGAAGAAATAAGAGGCCTTTAAACTGATATTGTGTCAAATATGAAACAGAGTGCAGCTTTTGATTTCGAGAGCATAAACCGCCTTCTGAAGAAGGAATACGATAAGCATCGCGCACCTATCGTCGAGTTCATTCAGATGCAAACCGGCGATCCGTTCAAGGTGCTTGTCGCCACGATCTTGAGCGCGCGAACAAAGGACGAGACCACAACCGAAGTCTGCGGAAGGCTATTCAAGAAAGTAAGACACCTGTCCGATCTCAATAGGATTCCAGTTAAGGAATTGGAGAAACTGATATTTCCAATCGGATTCTTCAGAACAAAAACCAGAATGCTCAAACAGCTTCCAACCGCTGTAAACACCCTGTTCAAAGGCAAGATACCAGACGGAATAGATGATCTGTGCAAGCTGCCAGGCGTAGGCCGAAAGACCGCCAACCTGGTCAGAGCTGTCGCATTTAACAAACCCGCCGTCTGCGTAGATGTGCATGTCCACCGAATATGTAACCGACTGGGTTTGATTAAAACTAGAAATCCCTTCGAAACCGAAATGAAGCTCAGAGAAATACTGCCGGAGAAATATTGGATAACCTGGAACGCCTATCTAGTCTCATACGGCCAGACCATCTGCAACCCAGTCAGCCCAAAATGCTCGGAATGTGTAATACCAGCCTTCTGCAAACGCATCGGTGTGACCAAGTCGCGGTAAGTGAATCATCACAAGTCCGGCAGTTCGGATAACTACGAAATGCGCGAAAAGAATCAAAAATAATAAGTGCACATAACCCAAAGAACTCTCTTGTAGTAGAGGCGCTGCAAGCCGGCGCCCGTCTTTACTATTAAGCAGAATGGTTGTGAAATTACTCGTCGCACGCGGACGTCGACTAGCAACGCCCTTCCGCATTTTGATTTACCACATTTTATTTTGCCACAAGTTGGTGCAAAATCAGGAAACTACCAATTCTTGAAGACGCCTAGAGTCAGCTCCCTGCGGAAGAGGTCGCTTTCGCGCAGCTCGTGCATCCAGCCGGAAGTAAGGCCGAAGGTCTCGGTCACATAATATGTGCCGCGGATAAACATGGACTCAACATTCTCTGTCCTGTAGAGGACGTTTTCATTCCTGAAATATTCGACCGTTTCATCGCCGGAACCGAACCCTGCCGCAAGCGCATACCTGAGTTCCCTGGAATAACCTGCGGTTGCTGACCAACTGGCGACATCCTGGCTCTTTGAGTCATTGCCGAACGTATACGTACCCTCGACAAACCAGTTCGCTGCATACTGCGAGAAACCGACCTTTAGCTTCTCCGCCCAATCGCCCCCGTAATTATCAAATCGCGGCCCTGCAAAGACCGTCATCCGGCGCAACATCTTGTAATAAATTGTAGGCTTATGTTTCTGCCTGGCGAGAAAGCCTTTAACATCCGAATACTCGAAGTTATAGCTTCCGGCCCAGCGGTAATTATGCCTGTAAGAACCCCCAATAAGGGCCGACCAGTCGAAATCGCCGTACCGCCACCAGTTGTCCAGTTCAGCGTTCAATCCGATATCCGGCCGCAACCGCCTCGAATAAGACAGCTGGAGCTCATCCCAATCCTCGCCTCTTTCCAGCCAGCTGTGACCATACTGAAGCTCAATCTGGCTTGGATCCGATATCAGGACACGGTCATCATCAGGTTTGGCAATTCTATCCAGCCTGCGCCCCATCTGGTAATGGCCTTCCCTCCATGCGGTTGCCGCAAGGTATTTTGTTCTCTTCTCATTACCGGCACACACTTTCTCGGCCTTCTCGAGTTCAGCCTTAAGACTTCTGAAATCAGCTTTACGCCTGAAGCAAGCCGCCGCGCCCATATAGGCATCCATGTAATCCGGAGACAACGTATAAGTCCTCTGAAACAAAGCAAGTGCTTCATCGAGCGTCGAACTGTCCCTTAAAAAGCAGAACGCCAGCCCGCAGATCGCATCCACATCATTTGTGTTCTTAAGAATAAGCGAATCATAAATCTTCTGGGCATCAGCGGTTTTTCCATCAAGCCGAAGGTCCCTTGCTCTGGTCAGAAGGTCGACGTGCTCCTTTCTCGCCTGCTCATCTGGAGTCACCTTCTCCTCATATGATTTGTCCAGTCGCCTGGCAAGTTCGGGCATACCGCCGACCCAGGCTGACTCTGCAAGTTTCTTTCTTTTTGCCTCGTCACCGGCAACCGTCGCTTCGGCCTTTGCCAGGACCTTTTCCATATTCACAGGATCTTTCATCCTCTTGTAACATATGGCAGCACCCAAATAGGCATCCGCGTAGGACGGAGAAAGGATCATGACTTTCTCGAAATCGGCAACAGCCGCACCAATTGAAGAATCATCCTTTAGAAGGCAGAAGCCGCGGCCGACTATTGCGTCAACATCGTTTCTGTTTTTCAGCACCATGTCATCATATATCTTGAGCGCCTCAACGAAATAGCCCGTTCTCCGCAGTTCGCCAGCCTTCGCCAGCATCGCAACATATTCCTGCCGGACCTTTTCATCTTCTGTCGACATGCTGCTGAATTTAGCATCCAGTTTCCGGGCAAGTTCAGGCAATCCCGCCGTCCAGGCCGATTGGGCCACTTTCTGCTTACGCTCCTCGTCACCGGCGGCAGACTGCGCAACACGCTGGATAATCTCGTCCATCCTGACGGTGTCTTTCATTCGCTTGTAGCAGATTGCCGCACCAATGAAAGCGTCGGCATACAGAGGGGACGCGGACATAACCGTAGTAAAGTCAGACAATGCGGCATTCAGGTCTGCATCGTCCTTCAGCCGGCAGAATCCGCGACCGACCAGCGCATCGACATCTTTGTTGTTCCGGAGGAGCAGTTCCTCGTAGATCGCGGATGCTTCGGCAGACTTACCGGTTCTCCGCAACTCACCGGCCTTCGCCAGCAAGGCGACATATTCCTGCCGGGCTTTCTCATCTTCAGTAAGCATCTCTTCATATGTCTTATCGAGCCGGCGCGCAAGTTCCGGCATCCCGGCAGTCCACGCAGATTGAGCCATCTTCTTCCGCTTTGCTTCATCCGTGCCTGCTGCTGATTCGGCAGCACTGATAACAGATTCCAGCTTAGCCTCGTCCTTCATTCTCTTATAGCATATGGCTGCGCCCAAGTACGCATCGCCAGAAGAAGGTGTGAGAACAATTACCTTATTGAAATCAGCCAGCGCGGAATCAAGCGCGGAATCATCCCTGAGCCTGCAGAAGCCGCGCCCTATGAGGGCATCGACATCCCGCGGGTTCCGCTGCACCAGTCCGTCATATATCTTTTCGGCCTCGACCTGCCCCCCCTGCAGCCTGAATTCACCGGCCTGCTTAAGCAGTGCCGCATATTCAGATGCAGCAGCTTTGGACTCAGACACGCCAACTGGAGAATCAGACTGCTGCGCCATGGAAATTGCCGCAACAGAAACTGAAAGAAAAGCTATCAGCGCCGCTCTCAATATTTTCTCCTCTCGATCCGGCCCCACTCGCCCCTGCCTTTAAAAATATATTTTACCATTCCCTTCACCCGCCAGTAGGCATGCATCTGGCGATATCCGAAATTCTCGAAAAATGCGGCGATGACAAGATTACGCACGGAGCCCGGACTGGAATACCTGCGGAAAGACTGCTCCGCCAGAACAAGCGACAGCGTTGATATGCACATGCCCCACACGAGGGATATCGACAGAAACAGCAGGAGGAACGGGAAATTAACATAACCCAGTATGAATGATATGATAATGAGAGGATATCCGATGAACTCCACCAGTGCGCCCATCATCTCAAACATAAAAAAGTAAGGAAAGCCAAGCATTCCAAGCGCACCGTACCTGGGATTAAAAAACAGGCCCATATTAGAGAACATGCTCTGAACCAGAGCTCTCTGCCACCGGTCCCGCTGGACACCCAGCGCCTTGAACGAATCAGGAGCCTGCGTCCAGCAGACAGGATACGGGGCAAAGCCTATTCTGCTCTTCAGCTTCTGGTCATGAATAAGCCTCTGCATGCTGATTACCAGCTCCATATCTTCACCTATAGCACTGGTCATCCATCCATGCACTTTATGCAGTATATCCCGCCTGAAAACACCGAAGGCGCCGGAAATGATCATAAGGACATTCATGCGTTCCATACCTATCCGCCCGAACAGGAACGACCTGAAATATTCCACAACTTGTATCCGCTCAACAGTTGCCTCAGGTATCTTCAGCTCAACAATCCGGCCGTCCTTTATGACTGAACCGTTTGAAAGCCTGATGATCCCGCCCGCAGCCACCGTCATCGGGGCGACAACAAACTCCTGCATCAACTGCTTCATGCTGTCGGACGAGAGGAGCGAATCGGCATCGATGGAACAAACATACGGATATCGCGAAAAAGACTCGCTGACATTCAGAGTGGCAGCCTTGCCGGAGTTAGCCTTATCGATCACGACCAGTCTGTAATCCTTTCGTGAATAATACACGCCACGTATTGTTTTCTGATATTCAGGAACGGGCGACTGTATATTGACTTTCTCGAGCTCAAAAGCATCAATAAGCAGCTGAAGCGTACCATCAGTCGACCCGTCATTGCATATGATCACCTCATGCTCAGGATATTCCAGCGCAAGCAGGGCATTGACCGACTCGACTATTTGAAGCGCCTCGTTATACGCGGGAACGAGAATGGAGAATGGTTTCTGATATTCTTCGGGGACCGAGACCCCGCGCTGCACGCGCATGCGGTTCCTGTAATCGCTCACGGCAAGCGCAGCGATAGCCAGCAGCACCAGGTAAAAGACATTAAGGACCACGAAATACCAGAAGAAAAGGCTATCCGCGATCACCAGACTGTTATGTATAAGATTCTCCATATCTAAACCGCCACCTCATCCTTTTAAATTTCTTTTCGGCAAGCACGACGCTTATAATACGCTTAATTTCTTCGCTGCCAGTCTTGCTTATCTCCTCAAGCACCGACAAACCCCTGGCACCCATCCGTGACACCGCTTCCGCAGCATTCCGGCGGACAAAGACATCAGAGTCAGAAAGCATCTTCAGAATATCGTCGATATATTTATCGCCGGCAAGGCGCTCCAGCGCATTCAGCGCCTTCAACCGCACCCGGAAATCCGCATCAGGCAGGAATTTCACCACCAGCCCGCAGGATGATTCTACGCCTATCTTCTCAAGTGCCTCAAGGAGATGAAGTTTCAATTCGGGATCATTGGCCGAAGACAGGAGCTTCTCCACTAACGGCCTGTACTCCATGATCCTCTGGACTCCTATAACATCGGCAACAGCACCTTTGAAGTCATCCGGAATATCAGCTGCTTCAAGCATGTCTACAATGCCACTCTCTCTCGCGCCGAATTCAGTAAGCACCGACAAAAGCATGTCCCTGTTGTGCTGGCGTTCATCATATATCTTCTTCATAGCCTTTGCTGCATAACCGTGTTCGCCAAATCTGGCAAGGCTTACAGCAGCGGCAAACAGTTCCGGCTTGAAATCGCGTTTGTCGAGCGCTTCCAGCACCAGCGGGATGCTCTGCCTGTCGTCAAGCACGCTCAATGTCCGGATGGCAACGGCTCTCTTCCACTGATTTCCTGCCTTCATGGCATTCCGGGCGGAAGCCAGCACTCCTGCCGCTTCCGCAAGCTTCCTGATGTCCCCTATCCGCGGGTGGGTGCTGGCATAACAATCCTGCTCAAGAAGCTCGTTAAGGACCTTGATACCAGACCGCCGTCCCAAACTAGACAGGAACTCCTGTATTAAATCATACCCGGCACCTGACGCAAACATATCCCTCAGCTTGGCAAGATTACGGTCGAGTTTATCCAGCGAACGGCGTAGATACCAAAGATAAAAAACAATAAAGGCAAAAAAGGACAGCATGACAACAAGGGATATGATTCCCGTCGCGACGCCAATATCATTCATTTGGCTGACTAACACGTCCCTATCCTCCGGTATATTCGTAAATCCATAATCTACGCCAGCATATAAAACACAATTGCCGCCGCCACCACCTGCACCGTAAGGTTATCAAGCCCATGGGTACTTATTGCCTCCACAAGCGCACACCCTGCGGAGCATAGCAAAGCCAACTGTGCGGCTATGGCTAGAGGCACTCCCAGTAAACAAAGGCCTATCAAAGCCGCAAAGAAACCAGCCAAGGCAACCGATAGCGAACCTTCAACACTGCGAGTAGCGGGCACACCAAACATGGAAGGGACTTTGTATTTGTGCTTGCCCCATTTGGAACCAACCGGCTCACCGATTGCATCGCCCCAGCCGCCGACAAGATACCCTATCGCAGCCACAGGCTGAAAGAAAATGTTTGCGATTACTCCGCCAAGCGCGGTCGTAACAAGAGGAATCAGGATAAACATAGTGCGCTTCGGGGCATCTGTCGGTCTTGCCATGGCCTCGTAAAAAGCAAACCCATCGCCTCTCAGAACAGCGTACAACACGCAACAGGCGACTATCGAACCAAAGAGGATCACAGCCGGTGTCCCCGCCATGATCTGCATGACACCCGCCATGGTGAATATAAGAAAGTGAAATATTTTCCTCGTGTAAGGAGTTCTTACTCCTCTGGCCGTCTTAAGCCATCCTGCGTATCCGGCGCAAACATATGCATAAAACAGGCAGAACGGGCCGAGCAGGAGGACCATCTTGAGGTTCGGAACGGAACTCATGTAGAAATCCAGACAGCGCGCCTTCAGCGAGCCTTCCTGTCCCTGCCGGATTGCGGCCAGGAGATCGGCATATCGGTATTCAGCCGTCATGCCGCAGGACTGTTCCTGAGCGGCTAACGCAGCATCATGCTGCTTCACTACATACGCCATCGGTTCCGGGCACGCAGGGCCGAACATTGCAGCCAGCGTTTCAAGGACACCAGACGGAAGGTCTCCATATATATACCATGGCCCGCCTTCTGCAAAAACCGTGAATGTCCCGTCGTCATGGCCGGATATGCACCGCCAGTCATAGTCTCCGGCTGAAGTGAATGCCCTGTCCCTGACAGCCTCGGCTGAATTTGTACTGCCGAAATAAACGTAGGCCCGCACACCCAGTTTCTCAAGTTCACTGAACTGCTTTAGCTCTGTCGGCCTGGGGCCTGTAATTATATTAGGCGCTACTGCCTGTACTTTCCCGACAAGCATATTGCTGCTTATAAGCATCGGAGGAATGCACGGCATCTTCTTTGCATGCGCCTGAAGGAGAGCCTGTATCCCGGCACTCGGAGACCTGAAGTCATGCACATACACAGGTTTCCCGAGTGACGATACCACATCCATTATCTTAACTGCTGCCTCGGGGTCATATGGGCTGTTCTTCAGCGGCAGATGCCTGAAACCGACGCCATGACTTTCAAGAACATTCTTCTCCTTTGCCAGCCATTTGGCGCCACTTTCGCTGTCGACTTCCATAATGGAAACGACATTGCTGATCCCGGCCGCTATTATGTATGCGAGAAATTCTTCATCTGTCGGGAAACCAGAGAGATACATGCCTTCCTCAAGGATATAGATCCTGCCGCGCTCAAGGGCCGTCCTTTCGGCAAGCTGCCTGGCCTTTCCGGCCAGACCTTTATTCACCGATGCACCTGCTCTCTCAACGGTCTTCAGCGCAACATTGACCCTATCCTTGCCGAGATAGCAGTGCAGGTAGTACCGGTTTGTCCCAGTCGACGCCAGTTCTGTTATTCTGGCAATGGCTTCCCTGTTCTCGCTTATCCACGGAAGCATTGGAATGTGGATCATCTCGATCCCTGCATCTTTTGCGTTGGCCTTCTCCTCTGCAATAAGCACTGGCTCGAAGGGAACCACCGCAGGATGCAGCAGCGATATCACTCCGGAAAAACCCTGATTTTTAAGCAGCATCAGCTGAGCCTTGTCAGGATAAGGACCGACAACAAACCTTTCCTCTGCTGCATCTCTCATATCCCTTGGCAGATTGAACTTATCTGGGTTCATCGCAACATGAAGCGTCATGAAAAGCGATACGCCGAGCAAAAGGGGAATGAACAGCCGGACATGCCACCGCGCTGTGTTTATGAGATGGCCTGTGAGGAATATGGCGGCAGGAAGAGAGACTGCGACAAGGATAACCATCAGAGACCTTACCAGAGGCTGCTCCCAGGCCGAATACGCAGGATTATTGCGACAAAATTCCACAGCCCAGCGGACCGGCCCCATAAGGATCTCCATACCGAGAACAAATCCCACCGCGCCCCAGACTACGAAAACAATAAACAGATTTCTTAATGTCGGTTTAAACATGAAGTCACCACTATATTAAACCCTCGAACAACATGCAAGCGATAGGAAATGGTTGTATTTTGCGTCACCATTGTTATAGATTTCCGGCTTATTGTTATCTTCGAGGAAAGACATTTTTAATGGAAGTACTGCGCTATAGCGATCTGGATGTTAAGGGACTGGAAAAACAAGTGCTGCATATTGAGTCGGCACTGCGAGTCCCGAATTTTGCGCTTGCCCAGGTCAAGAAGCTTGCGCCGTCCAGATATTACCGCGCCAAGCTCAACGATGCGGACAGACTGCTTTTTGCTATTGTCCTGCATGGCGGCAAGAAATACATATTACTTCTGGAAGTCATAAGAAATCATGAATACAGCAAATCCCGATTCCTCAATGGCGCAGACATAGATGAATCCAAGATCGAAGACATTCCGTCCATCGACAAAATACCTGAAGCGTCCATCCAGCCGATGGTATATTTAAACCCCAAGCTGAGACACTTTCACCTGCTCGATAAGGTCATTTCGTTTGACGACCTCCAAAACGAGGTGTTTTCACTCAAACCACCGCTCATCCTAATCGGATCCGCCGGTAGCGGCAAAACGGCATTGACGCTGGAAAAGCTTAAGCTCCTTTCAGGCGACATCTTGTATGTAACGCTCTCCCCCTTTCTGGCTGAATCCGCCCGCAATATCTACTATTCCAGCGGCTACGAAAATGATGAGCAGGCAATAGACTTCCTGTCCTATCAGGAATTCATCGAGAGCATAAGAGCACCGAAGGGCGAAGCCATGACCTACCGTCGGTTTGCCGACTGGATAAAACGACATCACCACTCAGCCAGAGTCAATGACCCGCATAAGATATACGAGGAAATACATGGCGTCATAACCGGCTCATCAGTTGATAATGCATATCTGAGCAGGGACGAGTACGGCAATCTGGGCATCCGTCAATCCATATTCCTGGGCGAAGAAAAAAATGCGGTCTACGACATTTTCAAGAGCTACATTGAATTCATCTGCGAAGCCGGCCTGTATAACTTAAACATGGCCGCACACAGTCTTATCGGCACTGTAAGCCAAAAGTATGATTTTGTAGTGGCCGACGAAGTTCAGGACTTAACTAATATTCAGCTGTACCTGGCCATGAAGACGCTGAGAGATCCCGACAATTTCATTTTATGCGGCGACTCAAATCAGAGCGTGCATCCGAACTTTTTCTCATGGGCTAATGTTAAGTCGCTATTCTACGAACAGCGCATCAAGGGTCGTGCGGAGATTATACGTATACTGTGCTCCAATTACAGGAATGCACCGGAGGTGACAGAACTGGCAAACCGGATATTGCTAATAAAACACGCCAAGTTCGGATCAATCGATCGAGAGAGCAATTACCTCATCAAACCCGTATCCGAGCACAAGGGCGAGACAGGATTCTTCACAGACGACCAGAAGAATCGTAATGAATTCAACAACCGCACACGCCGCTCTGCGAAAACAGCAATACTTGTGATGCGGGACGAGGACAAAGCAGAAGCAAAGAAAATATTCCAGACGCCGCTGATATTCTCTATTCAGGAAGCCAAAGGCCTTGAATATGAGTCAATAGTGATCCTTAACTTCGTATCCGACAATGCCAAAGTCTTTACTGAGATCATAGAGGATGTTACTGCCGAGGATATCAGCCGGTCGGAGATACGATACGCCAGAGCTAAAGACAAGAGCGACAAATCGCTGGACGCCTACAAATTCTTCATTAATGCCCTTTATGTGGCGATAACACGCTCCGTAAAGAACCTGTACATACTGGAACGGCAGACAACTCACCGGATATTCAACCTGCTCGGTCTTGAGCTCAAGCGTGAACAGGTCCTGATAAAATCCCAGGAATCGACCCAGCAGGAATGGAAGGATGAGGCACGGAAGCTTGAACTGCAGGGCAAGCACGAGCAGGCCGAAGAAATCCGCAGAACGATCCTGGCACAGAAGGAGGTCCCATGGAAAGTACTGACGCCAACAAACATGGACGACCTCAAGAAAGAAGCACTTGATCCCAATAACTTCAATCGGCAGGCAAAGCTTCTATTGTTTGAGTACGCCGTGACACACAGCGTGCCGCATCTATTCGATGAACTGGTAAAGCTCAAATTCGGCCCGGCAAATAATCCACACAGCCAGACCCAGTCCATTGAGCTTAAATACTATAATGATTACCGAAGTCGGAATCCCGTTGATCTTAAACGCAAGATTGACATGTACGGAATAGACTACAGGAATCAGCTGAACCAGACGCCGCTGATGATCGCGGCCCAGTTGGGCAACCATGAGCTGGCCGAATGGCTTATCGCCAACGGAGCCGGAACACAGCTTGCCGACAACTGGGGCCGCAACCCACTCCAGATCGCGTTAAGGCAGGCATATATGAATCCTGACTATGCGAATAAACACATGGGCAGGTTCTACAAACTTCTGGCACCTTCCAGCATCAAAGTCATGATTAACGGCATAATGATCAAGGTCGACAACAAGCGGATGGAATTCTTTCTGCTTAACTCCATGATAGCCATGCTGCAGGACATACTTCGCAGAAAGGTCTGGCATCAATCACGCTCATTCAAAACTGATGATTTTGTGCACGCTCTGGTTCATTTCCCTGATTACGTGATACCTGAATACAGAAAGAAAAGGTCTTACATCACTTCCGTTCTTGCCCGCAACGAGTATTTTAAAGATGACATCTATAAACGTCGCCTATTCTTGCGAGTATCGCACGGCTATTACATACTTACTCCATCGCTGGAAGTTGAGATACAGAACAAATGGATAAACATCTACGACCTGATACACATGAAGGACATGCTATCAGAACATGAATCCCAACCGGCCACCCAACGGTTCGCAAAGCAGGTAATGCACGCCAGGGATCGGATTGCAACGGGACAATTCAACGTGCCGGATGATTATTACGCCAATTTGCGGCAAGAGATGGAGGAGCTGAGGAAAACAAACGCAAATCTTCAACAAGAGCCACCATCAGC
This sequence comes from Victivallis vadensis, assembly GCA_945883775.1. Classification (GTDB taxonomy): domain Bacteria; phylum Verrucomicrobiota; class Kiritimatiellia; order UBA8416; family CAMCYG01; genus CAMCYG01. Next base: position 942 of record CAMCYG010000054.1, on the reverse strand, counting down.
AAGAAAACCTGACACCATCGATTATTTTTAAGGGGGACTTGTGAAAACAGCAACAAAAGCCAAGACAACCAAAAAGACGGCAACTGCAATACTGAAGAATGAAAAAGCGGTCGCGCACCTGATCATGATTCCTTCGCAAACCAGAGCATCGGCAATTGCCTGAACAATCCCGGTTTACAGCTTTGTCGGCTTGCCTATGCAAGCGGGATTGCTGTTCGACTATTGATCAAGTACAGTGGGTACTTGCAGCCAGCACGAAAAGATAGTATCTTCATTGTGTGAAAATAATAAAACAGGCGCTTGAGGATATCAATAGCACGCAAAACCTGCTCGAGAAAGCAATGAAGCTTTCCGGTCTGGTAACAAGCGTATTCAAGGAGGCCGGGTTGGATCTTGTTGTTGTGGGCGGCTCTGCGGTGGAATTCTATACCGAGGGTGCTTATATGTCAGGCGATGTGGATTTCTGTCGACGGACGCTGGCGCCAATCTCTTTGCGGACTGCAAGTGATATAATGTCTCAACTGGAAGCCACCGGTGGGCCTAGGAGCTGGAAGGTTGCGGGCTTATTCGTCGATCTTTTAGGTTTCTTGGAAAATGAAGCCGTTACACCATGCCGTGAGCTCGAGACTCCTTATGGAAAAATCAGTGTTCTACCAGCTGAACTGGCCCTGATTGAACGTGTTTTCATCGCAGTGAATCCCCGCCCTGATGCTGAGGCCAGAGATGTCGCCAAGAAACTGATGGCTGTCTGCCTCAAGGGAGGAGTTGACGTAGACTGGCAGGAGGTAGAGCGTCTGGCAGCGCTACCAACTTTCAAAATACTGAACGAATTCCGCCAATTCAGGAAGGAAATTTCAGATGAAATCAACGCCAAGCCTTAAAGTCTCATGGACTTGGGAAGAATGGCAGCAAAGCCGTGCTCAACGCCGGGCAATCTCCATG
>CAMCYG010000053.1 GCA_945883775.1 Victivallis vadensis | reverse complement strand
TTGAGTCATTGAGAAAGATGCATAAGCATCTGCCTGTCGTTCTGATGAGTGGGTACTCGGAAGCCGTGGCTACCAGTGGTATCAATCAAACGTCATTCAGCGGCTTTATCCAGAAGCCGTTTACGGTGGCAAAGATTCTAAAGAAGCTGGCAGAGTTGTTGTAGCCCTTTGCTGAAAGTCATGGAAGCAAGCGATTCCTCGATGGTCAGATTTCGCCATCTGACTTCAGGAAGTGTGCAGGCGAGACGCCGTAGAACTTCTTGAATGCCCTGGAGAAATTGTACTGATCGCTGAAATGTAGTTCATCCGCAACCTGTTTGACAAGTCGCCCTGAATTCTTCAGCAAGTCTACGGCCCTGTTCATGCGCAAATGCTGAAGATACTGGAACGGGCTCTCGCGTCCAAAACGCTGAAAGAGCCGGCAAAGGTATGCCATGTCGACATGACATTCACTCGCGATCTCTCGAAGTGAATTATTTTGAAGGCAGTGCTCCTCTATGAAGCGTCTGGTTCGCTGGTAAGTCTCAAAAGCCCTGGTGATGCCCTGTCCCTGGGGGATGGAGAGATCCCGAATCTTGATGATAAGATATTGCAGAGCCACATGGCATATTCTATTTCTGTCGGAATGATCGCTTAAGCCGTATTTAATCAGATCGTCAAACACCCCGTTTATATGCCAAGGATCAGCTACATGCACAACAGTGCCAGGCAAAAGATGACATTCTTTGAGCAGATCCAGCGCCGGTCTTCCTGCGAACACAGCAAAACATTTCTTCATCGGGGCGTGGGGGGTTGTCGTTATCCTGTGCGGCATGCCCGGTCCGTAAACAAACCCTGTGCCGGGTCTTAGAACAAACTCCTTCCCGTTCAGTACGAGCCGCCCGGTGCCGTTAACAACAAATTCCAGTGTCAAAAAAGGAAAACCGCCTCGTTTAATGTCGTATTCCGGGCAGCAAATTTCCCATCCTCCGCTCAAGACGCACATCTGACTGTCCATCCCTGGCTTCAACGCCAGATAGAAGCGCTGAGCTGAGGATACTTGTGTGCTGAAGTACGCCGGCGCCTCGACGGATGCTCGGCGAATCTTTGCTTTAATGTGCCTGTTCTTCACGGCTCTCACAGTGACCCATCCTTCATTTCTTAGCGCAAATATATTTCTGCTGTTAGTGTCCTTTTCTGGAGGTGCCAAGTAAAGTCAAAAAGTGACATCTTCAGGTCAAAACATGCAATTGCTTATGTTATGGCTAAAGATTAATCTTGCACCATAAATTGAATCAGCAAGGGCTCATTTTGTAAACATTAACAAAACAAAGGAGACGCTCACATGTCAGATAAACAAAAATACCAACTGGTTGGCTCACTTCCCAAAATAGGTATCAGGCCGACCATCGATGGACGCCGGCGCGGAGTCAGAGAATCACTTGAGGGGCAGGTGATGTCTATGGCAAAGACTGCGGCCAGATTCATCTCAAGCAATTTGAAGTATCCTAATGGACAGCCGGTAGAGTGCGTGATAGCCGATTCCTGTATCGGTGGTGTGGCCGAATCTGCAGCCTGCGCCGATAAATTCACTCGTGAAGGCGTCGGAGTGTCGCTGACCGTAACTCCTTGTTGGTGCTATGGGAGTGAAACAATGGATATGGATCCGATTATGCCCAAGGCGGTATGGGGCTTCAATGGAACCGAGCGCCCCGGCGCTGTTTATCTGGCAGCTGTGCTCGCCGGCCATAATCAGAAAGGCCTTCCGGCTTTCGGTATCTACGGCCAGGATGTGCAGGATAAAGGTGATTTCTCCATTCCTGCAGATGTTCAGGAGAAGCTGCTTCGCTTTGCAAAGGCTGGACTTGCGTCTGCCATAATGCGCGGCAAATCATACCTGTCCATCGGCGGGGTATCCATGGGTATTGCCGGATCAATCGTAGACTGTTCCTTCTTTGAGCAGTTCCTCGGGATGCGGGTTGAGGGCGTTGATATGTCAGAAATCATTCGTCGCGTCGAAGAAGGAGTATTCGACAAGGCTGAATTCAAGCGGGCGCTTCCTTGGGTCAGGAAATACTGCAAAGAAGGCGTCGATTGTAACCCGCCCAAAGATAGAAAGAGCGCGGCTATCAAAGAATCTGAATGGGAGATGGTCGTAAAGATGACCATGATTGTCCGTGACTTGATGATTGGCAATCCGCGCTTGGCTGAGCTTGGCTTCGGTGAGGAGGCGCTTGGGCACAACGCTATTCTTTCGGGTTTCCAGGGCCAGAGAGCATGGACCGATCATTTCCCTAACGGCGATTTCATGGAGGCTATGCTTAACTCGTCATTCGACTGGGACGGTATTCGTAACCCGTACTTGGTGGCGACGGAAAATGACAGCCTTAACGGCGCATGCATGCTGTTCGGATACCTGTTGACCAATACGGCACAGATATTCGCAGATGTACGGACGTATTGGAGTAACGATGCGGTCAAGCGAGTCACCGGTCATAAACTCGCCGGTCGCAATGCCGGCGGGCTGATCCATTTGATTAACTCAGGTGCCGCAACGTTAGACGGAACCGGCGAGCAGTCAGTTAAAGGCAAGCCTGCAATGAAGCCGTACTGGGAAATCACCGAAGCAGAAATGATGAAATGCCTTAAGGCCACCAATTGGCCTGCGGCTATCACAGAATACTTCCGTGGCGGTGGATTCTCCTCATGCTATCTTTCGCGTGGAGGCATGCCGATGACCATGAGCCGAATCAGTCTGGTCAAGGGTTTGGGCCCTATCCTGCAGATCGCTGAAGGTTACTCGGTAGACATACCTGCAAAGGTGCACAAGATCCTGTGCGAGAGGACAAACCAGACTTGGCCGACAACTTGGTTTGCTCCTAATCTCACGGGCAAGGGTGCGTTTGACAGCGTTTACAGTGTAATGAACAACTGGAGCGCGAACCATGGCTCAATCAGCTACGGTCACGTTGGGGCCGATATGATGGCTCTTTCGTCGATCCTGCGTATACCTGTGGCCATGCACAATGTCCCGAACGAACAGATTTTCCGCCCGAACGGGTGGGGCCTGTTTGGAGATGGAGATGCTCAGGGCGCAGATTATCGCGCCTGCGCTAATTTTGGTCCGCTATACGGAAAGTGCTAATTCCGAGATTGTTTCAGAGGCCCGCACTGGCGGGAAATGAGAAACATTTCCCGCCAGGATGGCTGTCGTACACATAAGAGCGATTCGCTGAGAATCATGCTTCGCCATGTCATGTCAGGTTATGTTTCTTGCAGTGTAGGGCGAAGCCCATCGCTATCAAGCTAAGGCATTTATATTGCTAAATTTAGATTCCCGTAGGGGCGCCGCTTTTACCATATCGCATGATGTGGCGTCGGCGCCCGTCTTTCTCCTTCAGCATTATGGCGTTGTTGTGTAACATCCGCGGGCGGCGACAAGCACTACATTCCGCACTATAAGAATCATATCAAATTATCCTTGGCTTGATAGTTATGGGACGAAGACTCTAGCCGCAACACCCGTTGTTCTGAGTTAAGGATTGCCTTAACAACCCTGTTCTGACATCATTTTACGCATGTTTAAGATTAATATTGATAGGAAATTGCTTATTGCTCTCTGTTGTGTTGTTCGGTGTAAGAAAGTGACTGCTTTCCGGATCGCTGGGTTTACTCTCTTGGAGATGCTGATGGTGGTTCTTATCATTTCAATTCTTGCGGCATTTGTCGGTGTCAAAGTCCTCAACAAAGATGATGTTGCCAAATCGGCTGCGGCCAGAGCACAGCTGTCTTCATTGAGAAGTGCTGTACAGCTTTATAAGATGCAGCATGGCGATTTTCCCACGCAGGAGCAGGGGCTTGAGGCGCTTTGCAGACGACCAGAAAAGCCGCCAGTTCCCTCAAGTTACCCGCAAGGTGGTTATCTTGACAGCTCAATCATGCCGAAGGATCCGTGGAAACATGAATATGTTTATATGGTTCCAGGTTTAAATGGTGATCCTTTTGATATCATGACATACGGCTCTGATGGTGAGCCGGGCGGTGAAGGTGCCGCAGCCGATATTTCTTCTTCAAATTTGCAATGAGATAGTGCGCTTTTTTTCTAAATAACAAAAAACAACGGAGGCGGTAATGAGAAAAATCTTTGCGACTGGAACAATTATGCTTTCTGCATTGGCTTTAGGGTGTATGTGTCCTATGAAGAATAAGGCCGTTTGTTCGCCTGATGCTACAGGGCAGGCACCAGCGCACTTCCGCTATAGCGGTGTTTATGAATACAAGGGTGATGTCCGTGATGGTAAAATGTGCGGCAAAGGCACTTACACTTGGGCAAACGGCGATGTCTATGAAGGTGAGTTCAAGAATGACGTTATGCACGGCAAAGGTGTACTTAGGTACAAAAACGGTTGCGTGTATAATGGCGATTTCAGTAAAGGCCGATTCAGCGGTCAAGGAGTTTACCAATATGCCGACGGAAGTTCTTACACAGGTGAATTCAGCAATGATAAGATGAACGGAAAAGGGAAGTTAATCTATCCCAATGGCGATGTTTACGAAGGCGGATTTAAAGATGATGTCATCAGCGGCGTTGGGGTCTTCAAGAGCAAAGATGGGAAGGAAATCAAGGGGGATTTCCTGAACGGCTCCTGGACTGGCAAGTGAAGTGTTCGTGTCTGAACATTTCACGTGTGACGCGAAATATTCACCCACCGGCCCGTTCGGGTGTAAGACAGGTTTGTTGGAATATTTTTCGACAAGAAATGAATCGAAAGCTGTAAAACACAAGAAATCACGGTTCGGCAGAGACGCCTCGCTCTACCAATATGCCGAAAAGATAGGGCGAACCGTCCACGGTGAGCCGCTCTGGATAGAACATCAATGTTTTTGTCATATGCACGGCCCGTTTCTCCTTCAGAATACGGGGATGCGGTAAAAACCTTGTATTGGTCCATTTCCTAATGAAAGAGATCTTGCATGATGATTAATTCTGACGAACGTATATTGCGTTTCACTATCATGCAAGATCACGTCGGCAAGTCTCTTTCTGGGTTTCTCAGTTCGAGATTTACGTACCACACGTCTGCTGAATGGATCGATCTTGTGGGATCAGGAGCAGTTCTTCTCAATGGGGCAGTATCAAGTGCTGACTATATTCTGGCAGAAGGTGATTCTATACAATATTGCACAGCTAACACGCCTGAACCCTGTATTGATTCAGAAGTCAGCGTTATCTTTGAAGATAAGGACATCATTGTCCTGAACAAGACAGGGAACCTGCCGGTTCATCCCGGCGGTAGATATTTCAATCACACGCTATGGAAGATCCTGAAAGACCGGTTTAATGTCGCTGAACCTGTTATAATCAACAGGCTTGATCGTGAGACTTCAGGTGTAACGCTTGTCGCCAAGAATCCGCACGCCGCGAAGATATGCCGGCAACAGTTCAATGCCCGCAGTGTGACCAAGAAATACACAGTTTTGGTCGAAGGGGCTTTCCCGGCATCTGTTCACTCCTGTGGGTATCTGACTGCTGATTCAAGATCAGTAATACGGAAGAAGCAGAGGTTTGAGCCGTCTGATGTTTCTGCGTCGGTTCCGGAGCGGAGCTCCCAGTGGGCAGATACGATGTTTACGGTCAAGGAACGGCTTGATGGAATAAGCATCATTGAGGCAATACTGCATACTGGTAGACTTCACCAAATCAGGGCTACGTTGGAATTTCTTGGATACCCTGTGGTCGGCGATAAGATGTACGGACTTGATGAGGGCATATTTCTGCGCTTCTGCCAGGATGCTCTGACACATGCAGACATTTCCAAAATGCGCATACAAAGGCAGGCTCTGCACGCTGCCGAACTGGTGTTCCGTCACCCGATTGGCGGGCGTGCAATGACGCTGATTGCACCTCTGCCTCTAGATATGCAGGAGTTGATTAATACTTGTACGAAGAGCCGCCGATGAATTCCCGTAGAAGCGATGTTGGCGGTACGCATGAGAAGTCTTTTACGGATTTTAGCGGCTTCAGAAGGGTGTGCACCCTGTTTGCTCGTATATGCGCATCAAGACGCTTTGAATCCTGGGCGAACTTGGTACGTGCCTTGCTGATATATGGAAGTAGTAATGTTCTCATTATGGGAAGTTCATAAGGCAGGGCACTGTTGACTATTACATCGACATTCTTTATGTACGGTATGATATTGTTCAGCTCGCTCCGTCGCACGTAATGCCAATGCGTAAGCGTCTGCATCGGCTTAAGATTCCTGTGGTCCTTGTCTCTAATCATCCTGCGCAAAAGCCTGTTATCGGCCCAGCGCATAAAGGTTCCATCGGCCATTCTGAATTGACCCAGAGTCTCTATGTACAGCTTGAATTTAGCTTCGGCCGGCACCTTGCTGGTCATGCCTTCATAAAGCCCGTGCAGGCTGTCTATGAGCAGTAGTTCATTTTTCTCTAGCGACATCTCGTGCACATCAAGCTGTCGTTTGCCTGTCTTGAAGTTGTAGTGCGGGGTCTTGATCGTTTCGCCGTTGAGCAGTTGAACAAGATGATTGTTTATGAGGTCAAGATCCAGCGCGTTTGGTGTTTCATAGTCATAATCGCCAAACTCATCTTTAGGATGTTTCTCAAGGTCGAAGAAGTAATGATCGATGTTTATTGCCTTGATGCCGTAGCCGTGTTTCTTCAGTATTTCACTGGTTTTGATAGTGGTTGTCGTCTTTCCTGATGACGATGGGCCTGCCACGATGATTATCTTTGTCGTGTCTATCTTTTTCAAGATGGCTTTTGCGGCGATAGCTATTTCATCCTGATAGCGTTGTTCGACGTCTGCTACCAGATTATTGAATTTCCCTTTAGAGATTATCTTATTCAGGCTTTCGACAGAGTCGCAGTAATGTTCCATGTTCCAGCGCAGGACCTCGTATATCTTTTTGTAGGGAACATTGTCGGTGATCTCGAACTGGTAAGCCTTAGCTGCGCGGGCCATCGCTCTCTGATTTCTATAGATGATGTATTTGCGTGCTATTTCTGTGTGCCCGTTGAGCATAAGTACATTCTCAACAACATCCTGTATGTCCTCGACGCTGGGCGTGCACTTGTCTGAATATGTCCGTGCCAGCGCCAGTTCTGTGGCTTCTGTGGTTTTGTCGGCAATGCCGAGATTGGCAGTGCCGATTGACGATGTGGCTTTCAAAATGGCGTTGTGGATGCGCTGGCGGTCGTAATCGGCCGTGTCGCCGTTGCGTTTTATTATCTTCTTTATGGGGAAATCTTTCATCGATATGTAAATATAGATAATGACTGATGACTTGTCGACATCGTTCTGTTTCTCTGTTAATAATATTGAATGAAAGAGAATCAGAACAAAATTGCTTTTATTTCAGGGGTTGTTCTGCTGGTCGCTAACTTTCCTCTCGGCATGCTTGGGCTGGCTGGTATCGCTGCTGGATTGGCGTCAGGAAATAAGATCGTCTTATTATCCAGCGGTTTGCTTTACGGAGTCTCCTGGCTGATGTTGGGGGGCGGCCTGTGGCTTGCCGGTAAAGAGGGGCTTGCGTATTCAAAGTCCCTGTGGGGCAGGCTGTCACATAAATCACAGTCTAAAGATTAGCAATTTTGTTAAACGCTTAATTCTACTTGAATACACTTTCCAGGAAGCTTTTCTTCGGGATGCAGTTCACTTTAAGCTGTGAAGCATTATTGCCTGGTTTTGTGCCGTAAAATTCTATGCCATGTGCGGTGCCGGGAATGCCTGCCTTAATCATGTAGAGGCCATCGTGATAAACAGGCGGTCTAAACTCTGCCTCAAAGACCCGGACGGTGTATTGGATCTCGCCAGATGTCTGGTCTATGACCTGGACGATGTGATCTGTTTCTTCGCCGAATTTAAGGACGGGCAGATGCTGCAAGGTGTGTGATCCGAGATTGTCCAGCAGGTTTACGGTGATTGGCCAGCCCGGATATGGCTTTGCCCCGAATGATCCGGGATCTACCCATCTTGGCCATGCTTCAAGCGTGATGCTTCTATCAGATCTCTTGAATCTGGCTATACCGTAGCCTGGCGAGAGGCTGTTATCGGCCGAAGGTTCGATCTCTCTCTTGTGAGGATTGGAGGCCGCGTAAACGGTCATTCTGTTTGCGAATCCGTCCAGATGGTCTCCGGTATAGCGCGGTTCATAATTATCTTGGTTCGCTCCTTTGTTTCGAGGCATCCAGCGACGCGGCCAGGCATTGTCAGAGGCAGGAACACATAGCGCATAGCCGGCATCTTTGAACGAATTGATTCCGTACTGTACTGTGCTGCCCAGATGCTGATCACCCGCTATGTGTATCGCGCAGGCTTTTCTAAGCATCTTTATTGCCTTGTCGCGTTCACCCTGCGGCCAGCCGTTAGAGTCAAAGTCGGCGACAGGTGTGTCATTCGTAGCGTATTCATTGATTCCTAGGACTTCAAGGGTGGGTACGATTTTGTCGCTATTCGATCCTTCCGGCAGTGTGGCGGCATTTGCGAATATTGTTTGTGACACCACCGCCTTTGCCCATATATCTGCGCTCCAGTCTGCCGCCCATTTCTCAAGGAAGTCTATCTGTCTTTTGCCGAGAAGTGATGCCTCATTGACTCTGGCTTCTGTTGGCGCGTGATAATCTGTGTTCCTGGCAAAGCCATTGTATATATCAGCTTTTGGGAGTGTTATCGCCGGTGCTGATTTCCATTTGCGGTCCTCGATTATGGCGAAACTGATACCGCCATATCTCAAGTCAGTATAATATACGCCAATGCCTCTCTTCACCGGTGTTGGGTCGGCTGGATCTGGCAGATGGCTCGTTTGGGTCCGTTCCACCATATTCACGAATTCGGGCGGCATCTTGTAGCCACCATTGTCTTGGGCAAGCTTTGCTGGCCCAACGTTGGCATCGCGGCCTTCAGCACCCCACAGATTGCCCTGGAAGACATCGTGATCGTCTGGAATGGTTATACACGGGATATCGCGGGTAAGTGCTCCGAATGACCATAAGAAAAGATACCACTTGCGAAGGTATTCGATGGTGGCGGTACTGAGCGGCTCTGTCTGGCATCCGTATCCTCCTACAGACTCGTAGATCTGGTCGCCGGTGAAGATCAGTAGGTCAGGTTTCTGTTTTGCGACATTGTCCACCAAGTCGGAGTGGGGGAATCTTCTGTCCTTGATGCCGGTGAAAGCCGCAACGACCAGTTCTTTCTTGGGGGTCGGGTCTTTCCTGATCCGGCCTGGATAGAAATATTCCTCAATCTTATTACCGGTTTGGATTATGTTGTACACTACCCTGAAGTTGCGGTCTTCCGTACTGTCCCATTCTTCAACTCTGAAATTCGCTGTTCTTGCCAGAGGATCGATCTTTGCACTGTCTACAGTGACCCAGTCGCCATCTGTCTCGAGCTGTAGTAGAGCTGCCAGGCCGTCACTGTCGGAAACCGGCACTAGCTGGGCTGTCATTTTCATAGTGCCTTTGCTCAGTGTGTATTGTACGCCGATTATCGGCCCGAATTCCTGAGTCGGATGTTCATCGATCTTGGCGCCGGCGATTTTGATGTCCGTGAACCAGTGACGGAAATTGCCGCTCCGCTGATTGTTGATATCCCGGCTCCAGTATCCGTCTGGGTCGCTGAAGATGTAGCCGAGTGAGCCGTCAGCCGTCTTGACTGGTTCGCCTGCACTGCATACGATTGCGATCCCGCCGGTAAGCTGTTCAGGTTCTATATCATCCCTGGACATTTCGCCTATGATCGCACCTGTGGCATCAGAGGCTATGAGTCGGACCAGATAACAATCATCCAGCGGTTCGGCGGCGATGGTCAAGGTTATGCTGTCCTGCTCGCTCTCAATTTTCGGATCCTTATCCCTGTAGTTGCCAATAAATAGCTGGCCTTGGTTGTTTACTCCGCAGTTCAGGCCCTGTCCGAAGACCGCTCTGGCTCTGTAATCGTCTACCGGCCATTTTGTGCCTAGCTTGAATCCGATCCAGCCGGCAGATTTCGGGTCGGCATCATCCATCCTGCCAGCAGTGACCGATATTGTGAACGACTCGGCGCGGTCGGAAATATCGCGGGTGAGGATGTGGAAGTTACGGTCACCGCCGCTGACTACGCACTCTATCCTGCGATCTGAAAGGCGCCAGTCCTGCATGGGGTTTGTCCAGTAATCTGGTCCAATCCAGATCCGTTCGATCTCTAGCGGCAGATCTGACTGGAATTCGGAAGCATAAAGGGAATTATTAGGTGTGAAGTGGGATATGTGAAGTGCAAAAAGAATTATTAATGCTGCGGACAGTTTCCGTGTGTATTCGAATATGTTTGGGTTTGATTTGCGTGTTTCTGGATGCTGAATTCTGGATGCTGAATTCATTTATGGTATTCTTTCCTTCTTCTCTTCTTATATTCACTCAGCATCCTGAAAAACCGGACTGTGTCCTTTATCGGGTGGATCTTGCTTTTCTCGTCGCGATAGATGACCTTTACCGGCGCAGATCCTATCTTTACACCGTTATCTGCCATAATCAGAAGTATCTCGGATTCAGCGGCGAATCTGGCTGCTCCGGTGCTGACCTGCGGGATCACACTGCATTGAAATAACCTGAGCCCGTTTTGAGTATCTGGCACCCACTGCTTCATTTCACGGCTGAGCAACCAGCTCAAGAAAAGATTAGTCAGTCTCCTTATCAGCGGCATGCCCTGAGCGTTTGCCATCCTGTTGCCCACGATACACGCGTAATTGCCAGATTTGTAGGCTGTGATGAAGCCCGGTATATCGGCGCAATCATGCTGGCCGTCTGCATCCATCGTGATAAGGAACTCATAACCTTTGTTCTTTGCATACTGGAAACCGGTATTCAGGGCTGTACCTTTGCCTTTGTTGATTTCGTGGACTATGACAGTGGCTCCGGCCTGCTTCGCCTCATCAGCCGTACTGTCCTTACTGCCGTCGTCAATCACGACGATATCAGTGCAGTAAGCCAGTGCTGATCTGACTACGTTTCCGATTCTGCCTGCCTCATTATAGCCGGGTATTATTATGCAGAAATTGCTCATAATTGCTGAGAGATTAACAGAATCCATAATAGTAGTGAAATTAAAAAATAGGAGGCAATCTGCCGTGTATTTAAATGTCGGAATGTCTTTGTGGCCTAATTGACAGGCAAGTCGTCCCGGCTCTTATGACTAATTCAGATCAGTCTATTTCTTTTCCGCCGGTCATCTTTTCAAGTTCACTGTAGTATTGTTCCCAGCGTTTCGAGTATATATCCATCTCAGCCTGTAATGCTTTGAGATTGCGACCGATCTCGGGATAGTTGAGCGTCTCATCGGTCTCAGCTTTGGAGAGGAGTTCTACCAGTCTTTTCTGTTCCTGCTCGAATGTCGCCATCTGCCGTTCCGTTTGTGCAATCTTCTTTTTGAGGTCTTTGGTCAGTTCGTGGAGAGCCTGCCGCTGTTTGGCGCGTTCCTGCCGGAGCGCTTTGCGGCTGAGCGTGGAAGCTCCACGTTCCGCGGGCTCATCATTTGTATCATCCTCAGTGCCGGTCTCTTGTGCCAGTTTCTCATGGTAATATGTGAAATCGCCGGCATAGCGCTTTATATTGCCCGGCACCATAGCTATTATAGTTGTGGCAACACGTTTTACAAATTCAACGTCGTGGCTGACGAAGAACACTGTGCCCTGATATGACATCAGTGCCTGTTCCAGCGACTCCCGTGACGGAATGTCCAGATGTGTTGTCGGCTCGTCCAGGAGCAGGAAATTCGGAGCTTGCAGGAGCAGTCTGGCCAGCGAAAGCCGCATTTTTTCGCCGCCGCTCAGAACTTCTATTTTCTTCTCGATCGAATCGCCTGGAAAATAAAAACTGCCCAAGACGGACCTTAACTCGTTTTCCGACATTGACGGCGCAGCACTACGTGCCGCCTCAAGTACGGTCTGTTCAGGGTCCATATTCTCTGCAAAATCCTGTGCGTGATAGCCGATCTTGACCCTGTGATTGGTGACTCTCTTCCCTTCGATAAGCGGAAGCCGTCCTGCAATGATTCGCAAAAGAGTTGTTTTGCCGAGACCATTGAATCCGACCAAGGCGGTCTTCTCTCCCTTGACAATCCTCAGCTCGACATTTCTCAGGACCCAGTTCGAGCCGTCGTAGTTGACGCCGGCGTCTTCCAGCCGCATGACCTCGTCTCCGCAATAGGGTGGGGTGGGCAGTCTGATCCTTGTTGCGCGCATTGCCTCGTGAGGGATGACTATCTCGTCAATCTTTTCAAGCTGTTTGATACGGCTCTGGACCTGTGCGGCCTTGGTGTTCTTTGCGCGGAAGCGATCGATGAACCGTTCGACTTGTGCTATCTGCCTGTCCTGGTTCTTTTTGGCGGCCAAAAGGGTCTCATGCCTCGACTGTCTTTCGCGAACATAATTATCATAATTGCCTGAATAACGCGACACCTGTCCGCGTGAGACCTCCAGTGTGCAGTTGGTGAGAGTATTAAGAAGGAAACGGTCATGCGCAATTAGCAGTAATGTTCCTTTAAAGTCGCGCAGGAATCTCTGTAGCCACTCTACGGCCGGTATGTCGAGAAAGTTTGTAGGTTCGTCGAGTAGAAGGATATCCGGTCTTGCTACAAGAGCCCTGGCAAGTTCCGCTCGCATCTGCCAGCCGCCGCTGAATGTGTTGAACGGCCTGTTCAGGTCGTCGACCTTGAATCCCAATCCGCACAAAGCGGCTTTGGTCTTGGAATTGAGATCGTAGCCACCTATGTGTTCAAATTCAGACTGCAGTTCACCAAGCCGCTTTACTGTCCGTGATTTTTCAGGTTCCGCAAGGTTGGGTAGGGCGTGCTCCAGGTCGTCTATCTCCTTCTGGATTTGATTTACGGCTGGAAGAGCATTCTCTGAATACTCCAGAATCGTGCTGTCCACCGAATATGGGCGTAACTGCTGGCGCAGATATCCCATGGAAAGATTGCGCATAGATGCTATCTTGCCGCTGTCAGGCTGTAACTCGCCAGTGAGCAGGTTGAAGATCGTGCTTTTTCCGGAGCCGTTAGAACCGACAATGCCGATCCTGTCTCCGGCGCCAATACGGAACGAGGCATCCTCAAGAATGCTCTGGGTTCCGAAAGCAATACTGACATTTATAAAATCGATCATAGTTGGTTGAGCCCTGCTTCTTTGTTGTAGATATGCGTCAGTACTTGAATGTGCTGCCGCCTATATATTCGCGTAGTATTGAGTTTGATGGCACTGCGATATCAGAAGTGCCGATAAAGTTCATAAGGAAGCCTGAGAGTCTTCTTGCTTCTGCATATTCCGGATCGCTAGGCTTTACCTGCATGAGAAGAGGTTCTACATAAGGCTTAAGCACGGCTAGTTCATAATCCAGAGCTGAGTTGAATGTGGCATCAGCCTCATTCTGATAAGGAAATATCCATGTCTTCTCGCCGCTACGGACTGACGGCCAGAGGCGCAGTGTCGATAGGGCTGAATGTGCCCTGAACTTGAAGTCCCTGATAAGCCTGCGCATGAGCCTGTTGTCAGTGGTTGATATTCTGTTGTGCGAGTCGAGGCAGAGTTGGGTCAGGGCACTGATATAGATCTTAAACTTGTTTTTTTGCGGAATCATCTGAGTTAGTCTTGGATTCAGACCGTGTATGCCCTCTATTATAATGAGGTTTTCGCTGCCAATGGACATTTTTTCCCCGTAATACTCTCTTTTTTTCTTCTCAAAGTTGAAGCGGGGCACATCAATCTCTTTGCCTTTGATCAGATTCAGCAGGTCCTTGTTGAACTGTTTGAGGTCGACTGCCTCGATGTGCTCAAAATCGGGCTTGCCGTCAGGGCCAAGGGGGTTTTTGTCTTCTCCTAAGAAATAGTCGTCAGTAGAAAGCGTAACGGGTTTAAGGCCGTTAACCATCAAGTGGGTTGTGAGGCGTTTTGCAAAAGTGGTCTTGCCTGATGACGACGGTCCAGCGATGAGTATTATCTTTATGTCCTTGTGCTTGCTTGATATCAGATCGGCAATGTTTGAAAGTTTTTTCTCGTGAAGGGCTTCAGCTGTTCTTATGAACGTTTCTATCTCGCCCTTGAAAATAATTTCGTTCAACTTGCCTGTATAAGAGACTCCAAGGATCTTGCCCCATTGTTTGTGCTCCTGGTATATGCGAAAGAGTCCTGGTTGGTCTTCGAACGGGGGAATGACATCAGGATTAGTCTTGTCGGCAAGGTGAAGGACGAAACCGGGTTTGTAGGGAATGAGTTTGAAAGGAGTCAGCATTGCAGTGGAAGATGCCAGTGGAGCATGTGCCAGGTCTGTGAAGCCGTCACATTCATAGACTACGATTCTCGGCGGATTCCGATATTTAAGCAGGTTAAGTTTATCCTGCTGATCGGAATCGGCAAACTGCCGGACTGCATCCATGTACGATATCTTTTTTCTTTCGATCTGCAGGTTTTTTGTCACGAGATCGTGCATGCGTTTTTCTATTTTTCTTAAATCTCTTGCGTTTATGCCTTCCTTTCCTCTTGGCTTTTGCCGGAAACGGCAATAAAGGCCCAGACCGAAAGAATGTTCTACTGTAAGTTTTGAGCCGGGGAAGACGTCCAAGGCGGCTTTCGCAAGCAGGAAGCAAAGGGATCTGCGGTATATGCGCCATCCGTTAGCGTCTGCCATGGTCAGAAATGTTATATCACTGTTTACAGTAAGGGGATATGACAGCGATACCACGTCGTTATTGACCAGCGCCCCAATGTAAGTAATGCCGCTATTGTTTGTTGGCGAAACTGCAAGGCTTCCGACTTTTGTGTTGGAGTCGATTTCCATCTTTCGTTTGTTTATACACGCTACAATCCTGTTCATGCGCAAAAATTACCATAATCATCAGATATTTCAACTTAATCCGGATTGCCGTCAGTTAGTTTCTTTTGTAGGAGCCGCAACCCTTTGCGGCGATGAGGCGTGAGCGTCGGGAAGAATCGTCGATCAGGGGATCGACTCCTACAGAAGAGGAGAAAAGTATTTATCAGAGCTCCTCGCAATCAAGGAAGCAAATGGCCGAGGGAAATGACGTGGATGCCATCCGGGCGGGTGTAACTGGCCTGACCGCCTGTGATGATGGAGAGCGAGACGAGCTGATCGAGCTTGGCCTTTGTCAATCGGGATTGGAGCTTGCTGAAATTGGCGACGGCCTCCTGGATCGCCCGCTCGCCGCCGAGTTTCACCTCGACCCCGATCCATGTGCCGTCGCGGCGCTCAACAATCGCATCAATCTCCAGACCGGTGGAATCGCGGTAGTGGAACACATTCGCGTCTACCCCGTCGGCATAGACCCGGAGATCCCTGACCGCCATTGATTCAAACAGCAGCCCCATCGCATTCAGATCGCGCAACAGACCGTCGGGCGAAGTCCCGAGCGCGGCGGTTGCGAGGGATGGATCTATGAAATGCCATTTAGGCTTGACCCTCATCAGGATGCTTGAGCGCAGGTGTGGTTTCCATGCGGACAGTTCCTCCAGCACGAATATCCGAGCGAGTTGATCCAGATATTTCCTGACCGTGGGCTTTGAGAGATGACCGGTTGGAATTTCGGACTCCGCGGCCAATTTATCAAGCGAGGCTTCCGTGGAGATGTTTCGGGCCAGCGCCTTGAGCAGCGCGGCCATTCTGACAGGTTCCGGACGACCGTCAAGCGCCCGCAAATCGACATCAGCGATGTTGTCCACATAGTCGGCAAGTGCGTCCATCGCGGCATCGGTTTTCAGTCTGTGAAGCGCCGGCCAGCCGCCTTTAACAATGAGGGCTGCATATTCTGGCACGCTCGGACCTCCCGTGCCACCGACTGTCGTTCCCTTCGTGAACAGGTCTGCAAAACGCACCTGCCCGGTGCTTATCCTTTGTTCATACAAGGTCATCGGGCGCAACGTCAATCTGGCCATGCGCCCCGCGCCGGTGTGTCGCGTCGTGTCAGCGGATGGAGCGGCGGAACCGGTCAGTATGAACTGGCCGGGCAGACCGCGTGCGTCGATTTCTGCCCGGATAGAGTTCCAGATGGACGGCGCAAGTTGCCATTCGTCTATCAGGCGAGGAACCGCTCCTGCCAAAAGCGTTTCCGGGATAAGTTCGGCGGCATTGATCAACTCTTTTCGCTGGTCCAAGCGCACGGAGCTGGCGGCGTGATGCAGTGCCGTGGTCGTTTTCCCGACGGCTCTGGGCCCCCGCAGCACAACAGCGCCGGCGGATTTCAGTTTTCGTTCTACCAGGGTATCGATCAAGCGCGGTTCATATTTCTTCATGGGGAAAGAATAGCCAAATGTTTTCCTTATTGCAACAAATATAGTGTTCATATTGCAGCCATATTGGTTTCTATTTTGCAACACGTGCTCTTTCCGTATTGCAATGGTAAGTGTGTTCTCCGGTATCAGTTCAGGCTCGTGCTGACGCTAGAATGTAAAATTATGGGATGATTGAAAAAAGATTGGATAATATTCACACGAGATGTGAATAATAGGGCTCACACCTGTTCAAAATAAGGCTGGAATTGGGGTCAAGTCTGAATAAAGGGTTCCGCTGAAAAAGTCCAACGCCCCAAGCCCGCGCGACCTGGCAGCGCATTTGCGATGCCTGACTGAAACCTACCTCGCCCCACGATAGTCGTGACGACATTGCCCGAGCAAGTCTATTTCAAGTGTTTTTCAGGGGCTGAATGTAGTGCAAGCTTGCCATTGACTATGAGAGGCGCTGTGTACATAGTTTATATGTTTTTGGGCTTGCTTGGGCATGTGAAGGCTGTCTGGGGAATGGTACTTAGATATTCTTTGTTTATTGAGAGGAGCTTTGGTATGAACTACATTATCATTACCTGTGTTTGCAACGCCGAAGAATGGATTGCCCGCAATATCCAGTCGTTGAAATTCCAAACCGCGCGCAATTTCCGCTGTGTTATCATAGATGATTTATCAACTGATGCTACGGTGGCTATTGCCGTGCGCGAGATTGCCGGCGATGCCCGGTTTACTCTTATCAGAAACACGGAGAAGAAATACTGTTTGCGCAATACTGTTGAAGGTGTCACTGCCGCCAATCCCGCAGTTGAGGATGTCATTCTTCTTGTTGATGGTGATGACTGGTTGCCTCATGAGCGCGTATTGGAACGGCTGCACAAGGAGTATGCAGATCCTGATTGCTGGATGACATATGGTAGCTGTGCTCATATAGATGCTGGTGGCGTTCGTCATCCTGACTGCCAGCCTTATCCTGATGATGTCCTGCGTATCGGCCGGATCCGTCGTCATATCTGGCGGGGCCATCCCCTGCGAACTTTCCGTTATTCGCTTTGGCAGTATATTCCGCAAATAGAGTTTGCGATCACGCAGACAGAAATTGATGGTGCCGTTAGACGAGCTCTGCTAACTGGAAGTCTGCGGTCTTGGTTTAACTGGCGTAAGGTTCAGGCGCGTGATCTCCATGAATCTTCCGGCCAGTACGTCCGCAGGGCCACCGACAAGGCCATGATGTTCCCGTTGCTGGAGCTCTCAGGCCATCATGCCAGATTCATCAATGAGGTGTTGTACATATTTCATTATTCACCAAGGCCTCTGCCCTACGATAGAAAGGATATTAGTGGGCGGTGGTTTCCACGCCTGACGAGGGAAGTGCTTATACATCGTCCTCGTCGACACCAGCCGCTTGTCAAGTTGTGAAGAAACTATTTATTACTTCCTGATCAGTGCTGCGGCGAAGGCGCCATCGGATAAAGTCTTGGGCGGGAAGAGCAGAACGGAACGTTCCAGTGTAAGCTCAGGATTG
>CAMCYG010000052.1 GCA_945883775.1 Victivallis vadensis | reverse complement strand
ACACCGGTGACTTTTTCACCATTGGCAATAGCCCATTGAATCGGCGCGGCGCCTCTATATTTCGGCAGCAACGATGCATGAATATTTAGCGGTCCCAGTCGCGGGATCGAAAGGACAGCTTTCTTTAATATCTGGCCGTAGGCCAGGACGACATACAGATCCGGCTTTAGATCCTGCAATACGGCGACACTCTCCGGCGAATTTATGTTTGCCGGGTCGAGAACAAGCAAGCCTAGCTCCACTGCTTTCTTCTTAATATCGCAAGGTGCCATATTCAGATTGCGCCCTTTCGGCCTATCAGGCTGGGTGACGACACCTACGACATCGCAACTGGCATTGCCTCTAACCGTCTCAAGTAATTTGCAAGCAATGGCCGGCGAGCCCATAAATATTGTTCGTAGTTTGTTCATATATAAACGCACACTGCCATAATCCTACTTGTTATTCTCACAAGAGGTCTTTTCACCGCTGGAGTGATGATACTCCTTACATGCCTTACAATTCCCGTGTCTGTGACAACCAGGATACGTACATGGACACTTCTTTTTCGGCTCTTTATCTTCGTTCATTAGCGCCTCCTCACGTAAGACGGACTTTGCCCATTATATATTCCAAGCGCGTAATACAGCACACATCTATGAATGGTTTTGACTGCGCTCATAGAGTGAAGCCACATCCAGGCTATAGAATTTGTCGCTGTCTCCAATCCTTTAATTTCCCGACAATATCGTCGGGAATGTCTAGATTACCGAACCCTCTACCAAGATAGATCTTCGGATTTGCGGCACCATGGAAATCTGAGCCGCCAGTCGCTATCAAATCAAGATCGGCCGCCATTGTCAGGTAATTCTTGATCATATCCGGTGTATGCTCGGAATAAAATATTTCCACTCCGGCAAGGCCCTTGGTCTTCAAATCAGCAAGCGTCTCTTTCAACTTGGCATTACCCAGCTTCAGTGTTAACGGATGCGCCAGCACAGGAACTCCGCCAGCCGCGCGTATCACACCAATCGCCTGCACATCAGTGAGTCGTTCTCTTTCTGCATAGCAAGACCTTCCTTTTGCAAGGTATTTAGTAAAAGCCTCTTCTTTGTCGGCCACATAGCCCTTTGCTATCAGAGCCTGGGAGAAGTGCGGCCGGCCGACAACCTCACCACCGGCAAATGCAGTGACATCCTCCCACTTCAGACTCAGCCCAAGCGCATTAATCCTCTCCAATATCTTTGTATTCCTTGACTCCCGCGCGGTACGGATATTCTTAAGCGCTTTCTGCAGCTCGACATTAGACCAGTCGATGTAATAACCCAGCAAATGCATGGTATCTTTTTGGATGTCGATGCTTATTTCCACTCCGGGAATTCCTACTATTGAATTCCTTTCGCATGATTTCATGAACCGCGGCAGACCCTCTGTGCAATCATGATCGGTAAGCGCAATCGCCGTCAGTCCTGTTTCTTTAGCTTTGTCTGAAAGCTCTTCCGGAGTCAGACTGCCATCTGAAAAGATTGAATGTGTATGCAGGTCGATCATCTGGTATAAGTCGCTGTAGATTCCGGAGTTTCTTTAACCGACACCCTGCTGACCTTATGGTCGACATCATTCAACTCGACTTCAAGCTTCTCGTAGATTATCCGGGCCAAATTCTCAGATGTGGGATTTACCGACCTGAAACATGGAAGCGTGTTCAGGTCTATATGATCGAACTCACCCAGAATTCGTCTGACTTTCTCTTTAACCACTTTGAAATCCACCAGAATACCTATATCATTAAGCTTCTGGCCGATGACAT
Organism: Victivallis vadensis; assembly: GCA_945883775.1. GTDB lineage: Bacteria > Verrucomicrobiota > Kiritimatiellia > UBA8416 > CAMCYG01 > CAMCYG01. Next base: position 16,342 of record CAMCYG010000052.1, on the reverse strand, counting down.
AAACCTCGACCTCCCAATTGTGTCCATGCTGGACCGAGCAGGCCCCATCGTATCCCTTGAGATTATGAGCCGCAGAGAAATGTGTTTTTATGCTTACTTCGTACATATGAACTCCCGGAGTTACAGGTTAAAGGTATAAAGTGACAGGTTAATTACTCTTAAAAACCTTACACCTTATACATTGTACATTTCACCTCTTCAAACCAGCTGATAACACTTGGCGATATCATCATAAGATTTGGGCGCCAGATAGCCGGATATAGCCGTATCATAATCCGCTGTATGCTTGAAGGCTTTCTTGGCCAGCGCAAGCCGCATCTGCAGACTTGTCTTGCCGCCATTCTTTGAAAGCTCAGCTATTATTGCCGCATAGTCCAGAGGGTCCGTGACGGATGCTACTCTAAGATAGTTCTTTGAGGAAGCCCTGATCATGCATGGACCGCCGATATCTATGTTTGTCCTGGCCTCTTCCGGTGTAACAGAAGTCTTGCTTACAGTCTGCTTAAAAGGATAAAGGTTGACCACCACCATATCTATGGCCGACGCAGAAGTCCTTTTGAGATCATCCTGATGATGCTCGTTATAGGTCTCACTAAGAATACCAAGATAGATCTTGAAATCCAGTGTCTTAACCAGCCCACCCTGCATCTCAGGCTGACCAGTATATTCCGACACCTGCTTGAGATTCTTTGAGGCCTTGTCGCCCAGCGTCTTCTCAAGGGCGCTGTAAGTACCGCCTGTTGAGAGAATTTTCACCTTAGGACATGCCTTGATAAGATCCTTCACAAAAACATCCAGTCCCGTTTTGTCAGAAACGCTTATCAGCACAGTCTTTACAGCTACCATGTTGTCGATTTTTTCAACAATATTTAATGACATATAACCACCTTATTTCGTTAGAGTTTCAATATGAGTGGCAATTTAACTGCAAATCCCCACTCAAACAAGCCCAAAGACACGTGTTCTAGCTAAAGGCGCGTATCTGCGATGCGGAGCGGCTCGGCCGGAGGCCTCTCCCTACCTTAAGTCCGGAAAGGTAGAAGGGCGAACCGTCCACGGTGAGCCGCTCTTATCTGTGCCGCAACGAATCGCAGATGAGCCCCGCGGTTGAGGAGAAGTTCAGGCTAGCCTTTTCACCTACATTTGGATATTCTCCTACAGCGTTGAATGTCAGGCACAGCATGACACTGATTCTGACAAATTAAAGGAGCATGTATGAACAGGACACTCGAAGTGACAGACCCCGAACTGCAGGAATTGGACTTTCTGGCCAAGAAGGAATTGCGCAGCAGCGAAGTAGAACTGCACCACACACGTGCTTTTGCATATAAAGACATGCTCAAGGAACGGATACAACTGCTTGAAAAGCTTTCCGCAAAGCTGGCATGCCTCAAGCCGCAGGAAAGAGAGATACTGGTAGAGGATACTTCCTTTTCATCGCCTGACGGAGTACGTCATCATCCAGCAAATCCAGTCAATCGCGGGTAAGGCGGACAAGACAACCGATAAGTGATAACACCGCAATCACATCGCTTTTGTGAAGACATTGCTGCATAATTTTTTTGTGTATTTACAGCCGTTTCGTGGTTATTCTCATTCATTGTTATACAAAGGGATGTTATGTTCATTTTATCCATAGATCAGTCATCAGCAAGAAACAGTTTAGCCATCATGAAAAATGGGCAGACTCTGTCGTTCGCAGAATGGACTGACGCAAGGTCGAAGGGCCAGCAGCTATTCCCCGCCATCAAGAAGGCCTTTGCTGAGGCCGGCATCAGTGCCGATAAGATAAATGTCATGGCGATAGGTCTTGGCCCGGGCTCGTATTCAGGACTGAGGATCTCATTATCAGCGCTTTGTGCAATGGCCCTACCCTTTGGCACGCAAGTCTACGGCGTCTCCAGCGCAGATGCTCTAATCAGATCATTATCTAAAGATCAGGGCGGCAGGGATATAAGCTTGATAGGCAATGCAAGAAAGAACCGGCTCTGGATGATCCGAGGCAATGAGTCCGGCGCGACAGAGGGAACCACTGCCCCGCTCAGGATCATCAAGCCCGAAGAGCTTGAACTGCAGGCGTCAGACTCGTTAATCGTATGCTATGACTGGTCGGATATGGCAAAAGTTGAATTCATCAGGTCTAGCGGCATGATGATTAATGAAAATGATCAGCCGGCTGATGCAGTTAAAGTGGCCGAACTGGCAAGGATGAGAATCGAGAAGCGACTCCCGTCTCTACCGCTTACCCCTATCTACGTGCATCCGGCAGTGGTGTAAGCGATCACGACTCAGATTATCTCAATGGCTGAAAGTGTTCTAGATTAAGAATCCCGGATGCATGATTCTATACCTACAGAACTGTCAGGCATCGCTGCTGCTACGGAAATGAGCGATATGGCCGCAACATCGACTTTAAGAGGAGTAGGACCAAGACTTATCGTCTCAAAACCATGGCCGGCAAACTGATTGAGCTCACGATCAGTCCAACCGCCCTCAGGACCTATAGCAATAACAAGTTTCTCGTAACTGCGTACGGCATCCAGCTGTTTGACGGAAGCTGGCATGGCAAGCACTTTCCGGTATTCAGCAAATTGAGTAAAGAACGCTGCGCTGTCCGGAGTAACAGTCCGGCCTATGCTGACTTTCGGCATTACTGTCCTGCAGGACTGTTCCAACCCATCAACCAGACGAGATTCATAAAAATCCACATCCAGCACATGAGTGTCGAAATAGTATTTCTCCACCTTATCAGCATTAATTATGAATATGCGGCCGATTCCTAGCATAGCCAGCGGGGCCCATAATCTCTTCATGACCTTCGGTCGCGGCATGGCGAGGATTACATCGATTCTTACCAGATCAGAAGGCTCTGCATTAAAAGAACAGCACGCCTTGACCGATGCGCCTGATATTTCTGTAATTTCAGCTATTCCGCTCCTGCCGTCGAGAACACCTATTTTAAAAGAATCACCAACCTTCAGCCGTAAAATCTTATTGATGTGATCACAACGGCGACCAGTTATTACAACAGCACCCCAGCAGTCTACCTCAGATATTTGCACCAGAACCATATTCATGTGTTTTATGTAACAAATAGTGGATTATCGGGCAAACTTATACTAGCATATCTTTCATGAAGAGCAGTCGAATATCGTTGCTTCAGCAGATGCCCATCTTCGGCGGGGTAAAAGAAAGTGTCATTAAGATTATTTTGGACGGATCAGACATAATCAAGGTCAATAAATCAGAGTACTTCTTCAACGAAGGCGACCCATCCCATTATCTCTATGTTCTGGAAACCGGACTGGTGGCTGTGATTAAGAGGTTTAAAAAACAACAGTATCTGCTTGCACAGCTCCACAAAGGAGACTGCTTTGGAGAGATGGAAATACTCGACCTTCTGCCACGATCTGCATCAATATACGCGCTGGAAGACTGTTCAGCAATCCAGATGCCCAGCAGTACGCTCTATAAGATATACAAGAAAGACTGCCGGCAGTATTCTCTCATACTCATGAACATCGCGAGGGAATTGAGTAGGCGATTGAGAGAGACCGACCAAGCAATCTGCCAAGCCTATGTTGCCACAGGAAAGATAAAGACCATTAAGCCGTTCAAAACAAAGTAAAACAGCCCTGCCGTCTTACTCCGTCTCTTTGATTATCAGCGCCGGCTCTATGCCGGAATAGATATTTACTTTGGCTTTCGAAACAAGCTCCTTGATATCATCGGCCGATAGATCAGTCTTCAACATCGGCACCTGTATCGCCACATTCTTTGTGATGTTGATCTTCTTTGATAGAGCCCGATATCCAGGCCTGCTTACTGCAATCGCATGGTCTCCTTCATACACCTCATAATCGTTCAGAGGCGTTGACCCTACCAGTAGGCCATCGATCTCTACGAGCGCAGGATCGGCATCGGTCGTAATTGTCAGCTTCTTTACCGGCTTCTGTGCAACTGCCAACTGGTTCGCCTTGATTTTCTGCAATAGCTCAGGAACGGCTATTTTCATCGCATCTTCCATCATCTGAGTCGCCTCAGCGTCACCGATAGTTTTCTTAACAGAATCCGTCTGCCGTAGATTGTTTATTGCCCCACCTTCTGCCATGGCTACGATACTGCCATCAACTGGACTTAACGCCTGAATACTGATCTTCATCTGCAACTTGATATTCTCGGCTGTCTGTTTGTTAATATCAATCATCTCCTTTGAGGTAGAGAAAACAAGGAGCACAGGCTTGATCATAATATCAGCATTAAGCATTTGCACTGCACGTAATACCGATGCTGAACCTGCAGGACCATCCTTCTCACTTTTCTGGACCTGCCCCAGTAGATCACGCCTATCTATCACCGACATATCAGGATCGGTGGTCAGCTGTGCTGCCAGCAGATAATAAGCTTTCTTCGTAAAGCTGTCAGCCGGTGTTTCAACGTATTTAGAGGCATCTGGCCGGCCGGCCGTCTCATCTAGCCCATCCAACACAGCGACCCTGAGCGGAGCGGCCATAATCAACGACGGAATCATCAACAGCGCCAGCGAGTACTTAACAGACATATTACCTCCTCTATATGCGGTGAATTATATCATTTAGCAAGTGGATGACAAATAAAATAAGACTCTACTTCTTTTCCTTAAGCTCGAATAAATTGCCGTCAGGGTCAGAAATAAACGAAAGAACCCCCTCACCCTTTGGCACTTGCAGTATCTTCATTTGCATTGCCCTGCCCTTGTTCAGAAAACCGGACAGGTCCTCGACTTCAACGCATACGTGTTCTACCGGCTGTTCTTTCCTGACACTCAGACTATTAACAAACACCTCGAAGTGACTTCCTTTGCCGGTATAGTTGATAATCGTCAGCTCTGTTTCTAGATTGAAGAGAGCCTTGGTCAAATCCTGAGCCAGTTTCTTCGGCTCTGCCTTTGTCAATCCCAGCAGATCCCGATAGAACATGTCAGCATTATTCTCGGAACTGCACACCAGGCCTACATGCGCCGTACTCATCCTGCCCCTTGATTTGGCTGAATTATAACCTTGATGCTTTCCTGTCCATCGAGCACCAGCTTGAAGCCTTTGGCCGTTTCCGAAAGAGGAAGCCTGTGAGTGATCATGTCATCAACGACTATTGTTCCCGAAGCAAGCATTTCAATCGCTGCGGTGACATCCTCAGGCCCGCAATAATACGAGGTTAGTATCCTGATTTCCCTGGTCCAGAAATCGTTAATCGGAATGATGACCTGCTTGCCAGGCGCAGGGACAGCAAAGAACACCACAGCCCCACCCTTATCGACACATTTCCAAGCCTGCTCGATAGCCGGTAGTGCAGCCGTGCAAATCATAACAGCATCCGCCTTTCGGCCGCTCGTCTCGACCAGGCGCTCAGGCACAGAACCATCCGCATTCAGGATTATGCCGGCCCCGAACTCCTCGGCTAACGCCAGTCGCTTGGCATTCACATCTGTCACCGCGATGGCGCAGCCTCCAGCCTTGGCGAGCTTGACATGCAGAAGGCCTGACATACCGCATCCCATGATCAGGACAGTTTGGCCTTTCTTTACACCGGCAAGCCGTTGCGCCCTGATGACGCAGGCAAGAGGCTCAATGAATGTTGCCTGCTCATACGTCATGCTCACAGGCAGATGATAGGTACCCTTGTCGACCAGCGCCTCAGGAACGAGGATATACTCTGCATAACCGCCCGGCAGACGGTCTTTGACATTAGAACAGATCGGATGATGACCATTACGACAATAATCGCACTGCTGGCACCCGATCTTGGGAACGATACAAACGCGATCACCTTTCCTGAACTTTTTGACCGCTTCCCCCACCTCGACCACCTCTGCACCGACCTCATGCCCCTGGATCAACGGCGCTCTCGGAAGCCTGTACCACTCAACTATATCGCTCCCGCAGATTCCGCAGGCATAGACCTTGACCAGCATCTCTTTGGGGCTAGGCTTCGGCGTAGGCATTTCTTCAAGCCTGATATCAGCATTATTATACCAACGTGAGACTTTCATGCAGGAATATCCCGTCTTTATTTATTCTTGTTCTTCAATGTATTGTACATCTCAAATGCTTCTTTTGGGGTTGCATTCTTATGTACCACAGCGCGAACGGCCTTAATCATTGCCACCGGGGCATCAGACTGGAAGATATTACGGCCCATATCGACTCCCGCGGCACCACCCTGCACCGCATTGTATGCCATGGTCAGAGCATCGAGTTCAGGAATCTTCTTGCCGCCAGCCATGACAATCGGCACAGGGCATGACGCACATATGGTATCAAAGTCCTTCTCGACATAATACGTCTTCACATAATGGGCACCCAGTTCGGCGCAGATCCTTGTCGCCAGCCTGAAATATCGCGCATCACGCACCATATCTTTTCCCACCGCTGTAACAGCAAGCGTAGGAATCCCGTACCTCGTACCTATATCCACCATCTTTGTCATATTGGTAATGGACTCCCGCTCATGCTCTCCGCCGATAAAGACTTGGACAGCCATTGCGCACACATTCAGCCGTGCAGAATCCTCTATGTCCACAGCCAGATCCTCATTCGACAGCTCCTTAAGAATACTGGTGCCGCCTGATACCCGAAGAACAATTGACTTCGAAGTAGACGGAGGAATAATGGTCCGTAGGATTCCACGCGTCACCATAAGAGTATCCGCATGCGGCACAAGAGGAAGGATATCGAGATCGATTCTTTCCAGCCCGGTGGTAGGGCCCTGAAAATAGCCGTGATCTATGGCCAGCATCACCGTGCGTCCCGACTCTGGGTTAAATATCCGCGCAAGCCTGTTCTTCATCCCCCAATCGAGGGAATTCGAACCCTTCAGAAAGAATGCTTCGGATTTCTGCGGGGTGTCTGTGTGATAATTCTTAGCTTCCTTGACTCCATCCATGTCAGCCATTTTTGTGCTCCTTCTTTTAAATTAATAATGCCGGCGTTCCATCACAATGGAAACACAGTCGTTAAAAAGGTGCCTTAACTCGGCCCAAAACGCAAGCACAAGGTATGAATAAATACAATATGATGGGCGAATTGTAGTAACGGAGCCCATAGAGCACGGCTCGGCCGGAGGCCTCGCCCTACCAATATGCCGAAAAGGCAGGTCGAACCGCCCGTCTGAAAAGCTATGCCTACCCGAAATGCTGCATATCGCTGCAAGCGGGTTGCGGGCAGGTCCACGATAACCGTTCTGTTTGAGACCACCACATTCTATCTTGCAATATTAGTAATGGCAAAGAGGCATGAACATGGTATAAATTCGCCTTTTTGGAGAATGCTTGATGCTCAGAATGCGACGACATTTTATTTGGACGCGCGCCATATTAAATTTCCGTATATTCAGAAATATACTGGCGATAACACTGGCTTGTATGTGCTGGACATCCTGCACCAATGACCCCTACCGCCCCGGAGAGTCGTCAGCTGAAACATATTTCTCATTTTACGAACGTGAGCCTAACAAACTAGACCCGGCTACTTCTTATTATTCCCACGAAGCGGTCATCATCGACAACGTTTGCGAAACGCCTTATCAGTACCATTTCCTTAAACGGCCCTACGAAGTCGTACCTCTAATGGCCACGGCAATGCCGAAGATTGAGTACTTTGACAAACAGGGAACAGTGATCACCAATGACAATCCAGCACCTGCCCAAGTGGCAAAGGTCGTCTACACAATACGGATAAATAAAGGAATTAAATATCAGAATCATCCCTGCTTCGCGAAAAAGCCGGACGGCAGTCCATATTATATTGACGCTCAATATGCCAACCTGAAGCAGTATGAATATCCGTCAGATTTCCCTGTGCAGGATACGCGCGAAGTCATAGCCAAAGATTTTGATCTGCAGATCCGCCGTCTCGCAGACCCGCGCCTGTCCTCACCGATATTCTCTGTCATTGAGCAGGTCATTACCGGCCTTACAGAGCTACAGGCGACATACATCAAGATGCTGGATGACGAACGTGCGACCCGCCGACAGAAAGCCGGCTCTGGTTACAATCAGGAAAAAGACGAGAGGGAGAACCCAATACTGCTGGACTATATGAAACCGTCATTTCCCGGCGTAGAGGTCGGCGATGATCACACTTATAAAATCCTGCTGAAAAGAAAATATCCCCAGCTTATCTACTGGCTATGCATGCATTTCTTCTGCCCCACCCCCATTGAAGCCGTAAATTTCTACGAATTCCCAGCCATCAAACAGATGCAGCTGTCCATCAACAACAGCCCTGTCGGCAGCGGCGCATACTACATCAATACATACAGGCCTCACGAAAAGATAGAACTGCTGGCCAATCCTAATTATCACGAGGATTACTTCCCATCGGACGGGATGGCGGATGACGAAAAGAAAGGATTACTTAAGAATGCCGGCAAGAGACTGCCTTTTATAAAGAAGGTCGACATGCGCCTTGAAAAGGAAGCCATCCCGAGCTGGAATAAGTTTAATCAGGGCTACTACGACATGTCCGGTATCGCCGCCGACGTATTCAATCAGGCCATCAACGTCCAGTCAGTTTCGGATCCTACAGTTACAGACACAATGAAAGGTAAAGGAGTTGACCTTGTAGTTGACACCGAAGCCTCTCTTTACTATACGGCATTCAATATGCTAGACGAAGTCGTAGGCGGATACACTGAGGATCGCTGTAAACTCCGCCGGGCCATATCCATCGCACTCGACTATAACGAATTCCTGGACATATTCATGAACGGCCGGGGCGTCACTGCGCAGGGCCCTCTGCCACCCGGCATATTCGGCTATCAAGCCGGAGATAAAGCAGTCAATCCATTCGTTTATGAATGGGACCCGGTTGCCGCCAGACCGCGGATGTTGAGCATCGAAATCGCAAAACAACTGCTCAAAGAAGCCGGGTACCCGGATGGACGCGACAAAAACGGCAATCCGCTCACGCTATACCTGGACCATGCTGAAAGCGGCAGCCCCTCTTTCCGTTCTGAGTATGACTGGATGAAGTCCAGACTGGACCTGCTCGGCATCAAACTCAAGGAGCGCGCAACCGACTTAAGCAGATTCAGGGAGAAGGTCATTCAGGGCAACTGGCAGACATGCAGAACCGGCTGGTATGCCGACTATCCTGACGCAGAGAACTTTATGTTCCTTTTCTACGGCCCAAACAGCAAGGTCAAGACAGACGGAAACAATACATGCAACTACAAGAGCAAAGAATTCGATGAGATGTTTCTGCAGATGGAGACGATGATGAACTGTCCGGAACGGCAGGCCATTATCGACAAAATGACCGCCAAACTACGGCATGACGCTCCTTGCGCCTTTGGTTTCCATAGAGTGATGTACATTCTCAAACACAAGTGGACACAAAACGTCAAGGTGAACCAGATGATGTCCAACACCTTAAGATACAGGAACATCGACTCAGCACTGCGAGCAGAATCCCAGAAGACATGGAACAAACCCATCTACTGGCCTATAATCGTCATATTTATCATAATTGTAGTTATTATTCTCCCTGGCGCTTATTTCATATACCAGCGCGAGAGGAAGGCGTCCTGATGTTCGCATACATATTAAGAAGATTATTGTACGCGTTCCCGATCCTGCTGGGAATCAACCTCCTTATTTTCGGGCTGTTCTTCTTCGTCAACACGCCTGAAAATATGGCCCGCACTATTCTCGGCGACAAAAGACTCAACCAGCAGCAGATAGAGAACTGGCTCCGTGAACATAACTATCATTTGCCTGCGTTCTATAATTCAGCCGAACAAGTCCCTGGCAATCTGACGCAGACGATATTCTGGCAGAAGAGCATGCAGTTGTTTTTGTTCGACTTCGGCAAGTCCGATACCGACAACGTCAGCATTGGCCGCGAACTACTGCACAGGATACCATACTCGATCTGCATCACCATGCCGATGTTCCTCATCGGCTTGCTCCTGGACCTGTTTATCGCTATGATAGTGGCGTTCTACCGTGGCACTTATATTGATTACTCCGCCCTGGTAATATGCGTGGTGATGATGTCGATATCGGCTCTCTTCTACATCATTGGCGGCCAGTACATAATCGCGATCAGACTTAAGCTGGCCCCCGTATCCGGCTTCGACAGCCAGATCCTGTATTCCTGGAAATTCATGCTCATGCCTATCATTATCGGCATAATCAGCGGCATGGGCGCCTCGATACGCTATTACAGAACTATCTTCCTCGAGGAAATCAACAAAGATTACATCAGAACCGCACGCGCAAAGGGGCTTAGCGAAGGATCCGTACTCTTTAAACATGCCCTGCGCAATGCGATGATCCCGATCCTGACAAATGTCATAGTGAGCATACCGTTCCTAATTATGGGCAGTATGCTACTGGAAAACTTCTTCGGCATACCAGGTCTTGGCGGCTACACGATCGACGCCATTGCCAAACAGGATTTCGCCGTCATACGGTCCATGGTCTTTCTGGGCTCAGTGCTTAATGTTGCCGCGCTGATCCTCGTTGATGTCAGTTACACAATCGTCGATCCAAGGATAAGACTGGGATGAGCACATGGGACAATATAGTTCTGCTTTTTAATAACTGGTACTTCCAGGACGCCATAGTCACCACACTTGTCCTGGGGCTTGGCTGGATGGGCTGGCAGATGAGCCGGCGCGAGTACTGGCGTTCTGCATTCAGGCAGGTATTTGCCCGCCGCGGATCAATGACCTGTTTTATTATCCTATGCATTTATGTGACGATTGCCCTGCTCGACAGCGTAGGCTATCACCCTGCCCTGCGTGACAATAACGGAGTTATCCAGCGCAATAAAGACACCGGCCGGATAATTTACGATCAGGATGGGACTAGTATGTTGGATATCATTCTGACAGAACTGCGGGAACCCCGCGAAAAAACATACAGCGCGCCTCTTGAAGATAAACTCTTTCAGGGCGAGATATCGGTTGGTAACGACGGCAAATCGGCGTTCATATACCCTAAACTGAAAAGCCCCGGAAAACATGTACTGGGGACTGATCGGGTCGGCAACGACGTCCTGTTCCTTGCAATAAAGGGAGTCCGCACAGGAATGATCATCGGCGCATTCACGATGCTGATCATAATACCGTTCGCAATATTCTTCGGCGCAGTGGCTGGCTATTTCGGCGGCTGGATCGACGATGTCATACAGTACATCTATACCGTACTGTCTTCGATACCGTCAGTACTGCTGATCGTTGCATTTATGATAATATTCGACAAGGGGCTTCCTCAGCTTTGTATCATCATGGGTATAACATCGTGGACAGGGCTCTGCCGTGTTTTGCGCGGCGAGACGCTCAAGCTCCGGGAGCAGGAATACATACAGGCCTGCGAGGCCATGGGTGTCTCACGGTTCAGGATAATAGTCGGACATATTGTGCCCAACTTCATGCACATTGTCCTGATAACAACGATCATCGGTTTCTCCGACAGGGTCATGGCTGAGGCAGTACTTTCATACATCGGCATAGGAGTCGGCGCTGATACCATATCCTGGGGCATGATGATAAATGACGCGCGCATGGAGCTTGCGCGCGACCCGGTCATCTGGTGGAAACTGGTCGCAGCATTCATTTTCATGGTTGGCCTCATTCTCCCGGCCAACCTCTTCGGAGATGCCGTTCGCGATGCGCTGGACCCAAGATTAAAGACACAATAGACATCGGTAGTCAGATGGAAAAAGAATTTTGAAATGAAAACGATACTTGAAGTAAATAATCTTAAGACGTATTTCACGACCAAGGCCGGGCCGGCCCGCGCCGTTGACGGCGTCTCGTTCAAGATAAACGAGGGCGAAACATACGCTATCGTAGGAGAGTCAGGTTCAGGTAAGTCAGTCACAGCCTTCTCTATAATCCAGCTTCTACAGAAGCCAGCCGGCTATATCGCTGGCGGAGAGATACTTTTCGATAACCATGATCTGGCCACACTCCCGCCCATTGCCATGCGTAGGATCAGAGGCAATCGCATATCTATGATATTTCAGGAGCCTATGACCGCGCTCAATCCGGTATTTACAGTCGGGCAGCAGATCAACGAAGTGTACACGCTTCACCAGAAGCTGAGCACGACCGAAGCCAGGAAGCGCGGAATAGAGATGCTTGATCAGGTAGGCATCCCCAGCGCTGATGTACGGTACGACGATTATCCGCACCAGCTTTCAGGAGGAATGCGGCAAAGAGTGATGATAGCAATGGCACTCGCCTGCCGGCCAAAACTGCTGATTGCCGATGAACCAACGACTGCGCTGGATGTCACCATCCAATCTCAGATCCTTGACTTGATCCGTAAACTGCAGAAAGACTTCGGGACATCCGTTCTGCTCATCACCCATAACATGGGTGTAGTCAGAGAGATGGCAAGCAGAGTTGGTGTAATGTACGCTGGCAAATTTGCCGAACAGGGGCCCATAGAGCAGATATTCAGCCAGCCCAAGCATCCGTATACTGAAATGCTGATGCACTCACTTCCATCCATAACCAGCCGTGGATATAAACTGGAAACGATCGCAGGGATGGTCCCACGCGCAACTGACGAGATAGCCGGGTGCCGTTTCTCCAACAGATGTCCAGTCAGACTCTCATTCTGCGCCATGCGCGCACCGGCCAGATCAGACATCAGCAATGATCATTGTGTGTATTGTCATCTTTTCGAAGAATCCGGGCTTAAAGACCGCAAAGCCATTATAAGCAAGCTCGACAAAGCACCGGTGCTCAACATTGACACGTCATCCACTCGCCTTAACATCAGCGGGCTGAAAATACATTTCCCGATAAAAAAGGGCTTATTAAAGAAAGTCGTAGCACAGGTAAAGGCAGTCGACGGCATCGATCTCAAACTATACAAGGGTGAGACACTTGCACTGGTAGGCGAATCAGGTTGCGGCAAGACAACTATCGGAAAGGGAATCGTCAGACTGTTGAACCCATCCGACGGCAAAATCGACTTTGACGGCAAAAATCTTGTCAGCATGAACAGAAATCAGCTTCAGCCTGTCAGAAAGAAAATCCAGTTTGTTTTTCAGGACCCATACTCGAGTCTTGATCCGCGAAACATGATTGGCGAAACGCTTGTCGAGGCGATGGAGACACATAATGTGTTAGAAACAAAGGAAGAACGGCTGGAACGGGCGAAGATGTTATTATCCCGAGTCGGCCTGGATTCCGCCATGATCGACCGCTATCCGCATCAATTTTCAGGTGGCCAGAGGCAGAGGATAGTCCTTGCGCGAGCACTTGCCACTGACCCCGATGTATTGATCTGTGACGAAGCAACAAGCGCGCTAGACATCTCCTTACAGGCACAGATACTCAACCTATTGAAGGATTTGCAAAAGGATTTCGGACTTTCTTTTATTTTTATCACACACGACCTTGGCGTTGTGGAATACCTGGCCGACCGTGTGGCGGTCATGTATCTGGGTCGAATAGTTGAAGAAGGAACAACGATGGAGCTATTCGAGACAGCAAAGCATCCCTACACACAGGCACTGCTTTCTGCCGTACCGCAATTTGTGAAGAAAACAAACACACAGAAGATCATACTGGAAGGCGATGTCCCCTCACCTATAAATCCGCCGAACGGCTGCCATTTCCATCCCAGATGCAGACATGTCATGGAGATATGCAGGAACCAATATCCTGGCATTACGTCACTGACAGCAACACACTACTGCAAATGCCATCTCTATGCTTAAATGTCGCACCCCTCGACGATAGGCATCATTATTTACAACGCCTCGAATAAAGGTGGTAATACATCCGGGAATCTGGAGCGTAACGCAAAAAAAAGCCCGCCGGCCAGTCAGATTTCATTGAACGCATAAACCATCAAATAGTCGTTAGACTTTAGTTTACTTTTCTCGGCGCCCTTTCATATCTGACCAGCCGGGGGACGCTTGTTTATATGCATAGCACATGCCAGAAACGACCCTACCCCTATGAATGGGCTCGATTCACATTATGATTACAATTTCATGATATTGCTAATCCATGCAATACAACATACTACAGCTCACCGACATTTTATCTCATAATCAATAATTTTTAGATTATTCACTGCTCATCATTGCGAAAATTGTATCAAAATGGACAAGTGGCCGGCGACGGACAGGTTACAAGCCAGCATTCAGTCGTCATGGTCAGTATTTGCTGATTGCCTGCAATATCCACTTTGTTATATATACAGATTATGAATTTGCACGATGAAAAGATAGAGACGCTTGGGATAATTGCCGGAAAAGGTGTTTATCCGCTTCTTCTAGCCGAATCCGCCCGGAAACAGGGCGTCAAAAACATCATTGTCTTCGCTTTTAAAGGCGAAACAGATTCTTCGATAAAACGTTATGCTGATCGCGTGGAATGGATCTACATGGGCCAACTGGTTAAGTTGCTGGAAGCCATGAAAGACAGCGGTGTCAGAAAATGCGTCATGGTCGGCCAAATAACGCCCTCAAATCTCTTCAACGTCCGACCTGATGCGGCCATGTTTTCCCTGCTTGCAGGGCTCAAGAGAAAGAATGCTGAGACGATATACGGTGCAGTCGCGGCTGAATGCCTTATAATAGGCGCAGAAATCATGCCTGCCTCCATGTTTATGGAAGCGCACATGCCGGCAAAAGGGACACTTACTACGAATACGCCGACAGAAACCCAGAGCGATGACATCAAGATCGGCATAGAGGCGGCGAAAACCACTAGTAGCCTAGGTATAGGCCAGACTGTAGTCATCAAGGAAGGTATGATTCTCGCCGTTGAGGCTTTTGAAGGCACTGACAAGACTATTTTGAGGGCGGGTGAGCTGGGAGGCCCAGGCTCCGTAGTGGTTAAAGTCGCCCAAAAAGGGCATGACATGCGTTTCGACATACCGGTGATAGGCCTACACACGATGAAAGTACTCAAGAAAGCCAAAGTCTCCGTTCTAGCAGTCGAAGCCGGACGTTGCATCTTCCTCGAAAGAGAAGAAATCATCCGCGAAGCAGATAAACTGGGCATCGCTGTCACAGTCTTCGAATCTTTATGAACAAGCAGATCATGATCATAGCCGGCGAGGTATCTGGCGACATGCACGCCGCCAGGCTGGTGGAACAACTCAAGATACTCGATCCTACCCTGACTTTCTTCGGTGTCGGCGGTACTGAATTGCGCAAGGCCGGCGTTGATACGCTCTATGACATCAAAGATACCGCTGTCGTCGGCTTGGTTGAGGTACTAAAGAGATATGGCTTCTTCAGGCGCATGTTTGAGAATCTTCTTGCCATTGCGGCCAAGCGCAGGCCGGCCGCAGTTATTTTAGTCGACTATCCGGGATTCAATCTTCGTTTTGCAAAGAAAACTCATGCACTTGGTCTAAAGAACATCTACTACATCTGCCCTCAAGTCTGGGCCTGGAATAAGGGTCGAATCCCGGAAATGGCACGGACACTGGACATGCTGATGCCCATTTTTCCCTTTGAGGCCAAGCACTTCGAAGGATCAGGCCTTAGCGTCAAGTTCCCTGGACATCCTTTGATTGATGAAGCCGGCGACATATCCAGATACGAAACACCGGTATTACCATGGCGCGGGAGCCCAAGAGTAGCATTGCTTCCCGGAAGCAGGCGCAATGAGATCTCTAAGATCCTTCCCGCGATGCTGGAAGCTTCAGCGATCATCGAGAACAGGCATCCAGACGCATCGTTCATGATACCCACCCCTACTGAAGATATAGATGTTATGGTCAGGGATATGATTGCCCACACCCCTATAAAGGCGGTTAAAATCGATATAGTCCGCAACATGACCAGAAACGTCATGAAACAAGCGACGGCTGGATTAATTAAATCAGGCACAGCAACCATTGAGGCATCGCTAATGGAATGCCCGATGGTAATAACTTATAAGGCTGCGGCGCTGACATATCATATCTTCATGACACTGGTGAGCATCAAGGACTTCGGGATGGTCAACATAGTTGCAGGCAAGCGGATATGTCCGGAGCTAATACAGGTTGACTGCAATGCTAAACTCATGGCCGATGCAATAGAGCCGCTATTGTCAAATACAGACCAAAGAAACGAGATGCTAAAAGAGATCAGGGCTGCCAACAGCCTGCTTGGCAGCAAAGGGGCATCAGCTCGAGCCGCGGAGTTCGTGCACGAGGCCATAAACAAACCATCATGAACCAATGGACAAAGGTCAGCTTTGCCCGATTTACAATGTTCACGGCCGCATTGGCGGCATTCGTGATTATCACAATCCTGTCAGAACCTGGCTTTATCGGCATCCTTGATCACACCAATTTGCTTTTCCATGAATCCGGGCACATGGTTCTGGG
>CAMCYG010000051.1 GCA_945883775.1 Victivallis vadensis | reverse complement strand
GGTGTGTTCCTTAAAAAAAGTGCATCCTGATGTTTGCAATCCAGACGTCAGGATGCACTTAATGATGTTTCAAATTTGACTTTAGCGCTTTCCTACCGGCGTTACGGAAGGGGTTGTTGTTGCTGTGACTATGGGGACTATTGGAACTGTTTCTTCGTTCCCGTCGCGGTTTTCGGCCTCATCCACAATCTCTTTGTCTTTGGGTGAAATTGTTGTCGTTGTTGTCGTTGCAACTGTGGTGGTTGTGGTTGTTGGGAATTCTTCATCATCTGCATCTTCTTTTTCCTGGTCCTTATTCTGGTCTTTCTCGCCATCCTTGTTGTTTTCGCTGGGGTCATTTGACAGACCAGGCTCTGTCGGATCATCAAGCTTAAATGATCTGGTTATTGATTCCTCTGTCTTGCCTTCAGGTGATATTACAAGAATTGTCACGGTGCCCTGTTTGGTGGTCTCATTGACTTTTCGGAATATTCTCAACACATAGTTTTGCTTTAGGGCTATGTTCCTTGGGTTACCCTGCGCATCCTTGATTGTGACTTCGAAGTTGCCTTTCACGTTTTTGAGTGACACATAGGATTGGTCTGAGGCTATTGAGACAACTGCGGCATCGTCTTTATCAAGTGATGTCACATTGAAATTTAAACCTTTTACGAAAATCTTGCCGTCTGTTACAACCACGCCGGCTGATTTCATATCGGCTTCGCTACTGGCCTGAACCGAGAATTTGCAGCCGATTGCACCGCATATTGCAGCCGCTGTCTCTACGGATAAATCGTTACCTGTCTTTTCGTGAAAAGATTCTTCCAGGTTAAGGTCTACTTGCCCTTTCTCCAGCTTTATAAGCTTCAGTTTTTTGTTGGAGAGATCCTCTGTCATTAACATCTTGGTGTTTGCCATAATGCGGCATTCATTGAGTTCTGAGAAAACGATTACGGCGCTGGATTTTCTTCCGGTTATTACTTCTGAGCCGTAGGGATAGGCCTGCCCCTCAACAGCGTTTTGGGCTGTTCCATCGCCAGGTTTCTTCACGGTGCATTCACCTGATATCTTATTTATCTTAAATACAGGTTCAAGTGGGGCGGAAAACGAATTGTTCGAAATAACTGATATAAGCAAAAAAGCAACTGCCATAGTCAGAACATTATTCTTCATAAGAGTCTCCTTGAATACATTAATTAAGTGATATATTAGTGTTTAAGGCGTTTTATGTCAATAAGGTAGGCGAAATATTATGCTTGGTCATCGTGTGCTAAGATTGGTAATCTTAATTACTTGTGAAAGCGGAAAAGGCTATGAGAAACTCTCCAAGACTGAGCGTAGCAGCTATATCTTTTGTGTCATTTATTGCCGTTCTTTGTGTGACTCCTTCTGTGCAAACGTGGGAGAATATTTCTGTCGATGGGATGCTGAGGCTTCGGTATATACTCAAACACAATCAAGGCAAGGAGTTATGCCGGGATATTGCCGTCATAGGCATAGACAGTAAGACTCAGGATTACTATGGACGCTGGGGTTCTGGGCAATGGATATCACGAAAGCCTTTTTCTGATCTCCTTGATGTGATGACTTCTTATTATAAGCCCAGAGTTCTTGCGTATGACGTAATATTTCAGGATGCGCTTGGGCGACAATCAAAGAATACAGCCTCTGTCACCGAATCCCCTGAACAGCTGCAATCACTGATATCACAGCTTAATTCCGTATCCTCCAACACATCACAGGTTCTTTCATATGCAGCTCTCGATAAGCTGAATGTATTCATCCTCGAGCAGGGCAATATGCGCTTGATGAATAAATTTGCAGCGATAGGAGAGGATGGTCAGTTTTCGGTTATATGCGGATATTCCTTCAAGGAGGCCGCAGTTGGTGCTGGCAGTGAGAAATATTCGGGAAGGGCTTGGTCTGTTGCCGATATAACAGGGTCGGAAGCTTCTGCTGATGAGAACAAGGGGGCGCGGATACCGTATATCTTGGATATGTCCATTCCTGTTGAGGACGTGAGCGGATATGATATCGCTACATCACGGATTATTCCGGCCTCAAACGCACTTTTGCCATCCATAGAGCTCGTCGATTACTGTCTGCTTGGCTTTCTCAATGGAGCACCTGATCCTGATGGTGTGGTCAGACGAATACCAATGATTATGCCTTATTCATACGGCAACCCTGTCACGGGCGAGGTAAAGACAAGATTTGCACCGTCAGTTTCATTAGCGTCATGCTTGATCCATCTGGGTGTGGGTTTCCCTCTAAAGCAAGGAATCGTCAAGGTAAGGTGGGGTGAGAGGATTGATATTTATAGGAATGGCAAATTGTTACGATCAGTTCCCATTGACGATTCTGGCTGTCTCTATTTGGATTATACCCGCCATCTTGACGATTTCCGTCCTCTGTCGTTCTCGGGGCTCATCACTAAGACCATACAGGCCGCACGTTCGGGGGACAAGTCTGCTGTGTCTTTGCTGGGCCGGCAGATAAATGGTAAAATCTGCTTCGTGGGTATTACTTCAACTGGGGTGGATATCGGTGCCTGTCCGTTGGAGTCACGGGTCCCTTTGGTGACAGCCCACCTGACGGCTGCAGAAAATATTATTAACAATCGATTCGTAATCCCTGTCAAAGGCGCAGCATATCTATTTCTTCTTTTTTCTGTGTTTGCTTTGTTCACCGGGATATGTATGGCGGAGGATACTGTGCGATTTGCGCCAACAGCGTTTATCTTTGGCTGTTTTTATCTGGTGCTGGCTTACTTCCTACTGCATTTTCACATGTTCGTCCTGCCTGTGATAGGCCCTGTTCTGTATATGGGCACGTGCTCCTTCTCTGTCATGGCATTCAGGCTTTTCAAAGAGATTAAGGCCAAGCGCAGAATACGAAATATGTTTTCGACGATGGTTTCGGATAAGGTGCTTGCGTTCCTGGAGCAGAATCCAGGGCGTCTATCAATGAAAGGATACAGCACGGACGCAACAATATTCTTCTCTGATATCGAAGGCTTTACCGTGATAGGCGAGCGTCTTACGCCTGATAAGTTGACGGGTTTGCTGAATGACTACCTCGATCCCGTATCCGACTGCATAATTGAGCATGGCGGATATCTTGACAAGTATATGGGTGATGGGATTATGGCTGTATGGGGCGTGCCTTTCTACGACGGCGAGCATGCGTATAAAGCCTGTGCTTCGGCGCTAAGGCAAATTGAAATAGTCAGAGGGATGAGCAACATGCTCCTCGAGAAATATGGGACGTCTGTGAATGTCAGGATGGGTATCAATTCAGGGAAAGTTATTGCTGGTAATATGGGTTCCAGTCGCAAGCTCCAATACACAGTAATAGGCGACGAGGTCAATCTTGCATCGCGACTCGAACCGACCAACAAGGACTATGGAACTAATATAATTATCAGTGAGGCAACCTGCCGGCTTGTCAGAGACCGCTTTCTTGTAAGGAGGTTGGGCGGGGTGATGGTTGTCGGTAAAACGGTAATGACGGATATTTACGAGTTGGTCTGTGATTTGGCAGATGTAACGGAGGAAAGAAGGAAAAATGTCGCAGTATACGAGAAGGCGCTGGACTTGTTTGTCCAAAGGCGCTGGAGTGAGACGATAGCTGTTCTTGAAGGCCAGCTTCATGATAAGCCATCAGCGATCCTTTTGCGTAGGGCACATGACTACAAGCTGAGCCCGCCGTCTGAATCCTGGGTTGGAGAGTTGGTCAGGTTGAGCAAGGATTAACTCAGGCTTCTGTACGAGGTAGGAATACTGAGAATGTGGTGCCTTTGCCCACTTCACTGGTTACCTGTATGTCGCCTTTGTGGTTTTTTGCAATGCCTCTCGAGATTGAAAGGCCTAGTCCCGTTCCTTTTCCTTTCTCCTTGGTTGTGAAGAATGATTGGAATATTTCTTCTTTTATCTCCGGCGGGATACCTGTCCCGGTATCGCTGATATCGCAGCGCCAGGCTTGCAAATCTCCGAAAAGGCATGGCGAAACGCTTATTGTCAGTTTTCGTTCCTCACAGTTGAGCATCGCATCGCAAGCGTTTCCGACAAGGTTGATGAATATCTGTTCGAGCTGGTTCGGGCATCCGGTGGTGAAGCAGCAGCCTTTTGACAAGTCATTGCTCGTCTGTACCCTCGCGGACATCACCTTATTGCTGGCAATAAACAAAGAGTCGGCTATGGCGTCATATAGATCGACCGTTTCCTGTTTTTCGGCAACCCCGCGAGAGAAATTCCTTAAATGATCTGCAAGTTTCTGTATGGACTTTGATCCTTTCTGTATGTCTAAACAGCGCCCCTTGATCTTTTCCAATTTCTGCTCAGGCGGTGTCCCTTGTCTGTCGATCTCCCGGACAGCCATTTCGTTTGAAAGCATAATCACCGTAAGCGGGTTGTTGATGTCATGTGCTACGCCTGAAGCCATTTCGCCGATAGCCGCCAACCTTCCTGCATGAATCAGACTGTTTTGTAGTTCCTTAACCTGTCTGATGTCCCGCAATATTGAGAAAGTCCTCAAGAAATTGCCATTATCGTCGTAAATGCTGAAGGACCTTATTTCGACAGGAATTTTGGTGCCATCCTTTGCTTTGAGGAGACTCTCAACCGTCTTGTCTCCCTTTTTCTTCAGATCAGCAAAGCCGGCGTTAACAAGGTCGAGTACCTCATCAGCGTAAATCTGGCGTATGTTCATGCTCGCCAGTTCAGTGCGTGTGAATCCGAGTAGCTTTTCAGCGGTTTTATTCGTGTAGACTATGTCGCCCTTGTCGTCAATCGAATGAATCATGTCTGGAAAATTGTCGAGCAGAATCTCGAAAATATCCGCGTCCTTGATCTGCATCTGATCTATGCGCATCTGGCTCATAATATTGTCCTCGATTGTTGAAGTATCAGGCGCTGGAACATTGAAAGTCAATGTTTTTTTCTGGCAAACGCCTTGTCATATTGATAAATTGAAAACTTCGAAATAGAAATAGAAAATCAGGAGGATATATGGGGTTATTTGACAGATTTACCGGAAAATCAGGTGGTTCTTCCGCTCCGTCAGTTGGGGATAAAAGTTTTCTTATCGATAAGATAAAGCAATCCGAGCTTTTTAACAAGCTGTCTGCGGAAAACCTGGATGAGATGTATAAACGTATGGAGACCGTGGCCAGGTCAAAAGGCGAGCCTGTCATCAGGGAAGGAGAGGAAGGCGATTATTATTATCTCCTCGTATTAGGAACTGCCCAGGTGAGTCGCAAGGATCCGTCCACTGGCAAGGTCATTGTTATCGCGAATCTGGATGAACCTAAAGGATTCGGCGAGGAAGCCCTAATTTCCAATTCTAAAAGGAATGCAACCGTTACCATGACGACCGATGGCAAGTTGATGAGGCTATCCAAGGATACTTTTAATGACTACATCAAAGAGCCTTTGCTGACATGGTTCTCGCCGTCAGATGCTCAGGAGAAGGTTGCTCAAGGCGCAAAGTGGCTCGATGTCAGGAGTGCTAACCTGGCTAAGCAGTCACATTTACAAGGAGCACTTGCAATTCCTGTCGAGGATATTCGCGCGCGAATGTCAGAGCTGGATAAGAGCTTGTCGTATGTTTGCTATTGCGACAATGGCAGGACAAGTTCTACCGCAGCGTTTCTCATGAGTCAGAAGGGTTTCTCGGTAGGTGTGCTAAGAGGTGGCCTCCAGAGTCTTAAGAGCAGCGTTGGCTGATTTTGTCTGTGATCCATACAGAAGTTTCGGCTCACCCTGAGGGTTCGCACTACCTTTATGGAATTGAGGTAGGGCGAGGCCTCTGGCCGAGACGTCTTCATTTGGTTGTGCCGGGGTAAGCAAGCCGGGGCTTCGGCTTGGTCCTCATGAGTTACGTTAAGAGAAATGCAGGCTAACGAACAAACGGGGATAAAGCCCGGAGTTTTGTGACAATCCCTGGCATCTTTTCCAGAACGTAATCGATGTCTTCGTCAGCAGTGTATCGTGACAGGCTGAATCTGGTCGACCCATGTGCCGCAGTGAACGGAACGCCCATAGCTCTAATTACATGTGATGGTTCAAGAGAACCTGATGTACACGCAGAACCGGATGAAGCTGCTATTCCGAAATCGCTGAGGTGGTAGAGTATCGATTCTCCTTCGATATACTGGAAACTTATGTTTGTTGTGTTGGGAATTCTTTCTTTCCTGTCACCATTGACGGTTGTGTCAGGACAGGTCTTCAGAATGCCTTCTTCCAGTCTGTCCCTGAGTCCGCTAATCCTTGTCATTTCGTCGCTGGTTTTTCCTGATGCCAATTCGCATGCCCGTCCAAGAGCAACAATATAGGGTACATTTTCAGTTCCGCCACGCCGGTTATTCTCCTGATGTCCGCCTATCATGAACGTATTGAGCTTGGTTCCTTTGCGAATATAAAGAGCGCCTATACCCTTGGGTGCGTGTAGTTTATGGCCTGACAATGAAAGCATATCCACAGGGACTTTCTTGACATCTATCGGTATTTTCCCAACGACCTGTACTGCATCAGTATGAAATATCCCTCCGGCTTCCTTGACCATTTCGGCCAGCTCTTGGATAGGGAAAATGACGCCGGTCTCATTGTTTGCCCACATTATGCTGGCCACTGAGGGGCCGAGTGTCAGTGCGTTTCTGAATTCGTGTATGTTAAGTCTGCCTGTGGTGTCTACTCCGATTTCTATTTCATTATGTCCTTGCTCCTTCATGTATCTGCATGGACCTAGTACAGCTGGATGCTCGACACGGCTTGTTATGATAACGGTGTTCCTTGCGAGTGCCTCGACTGAGCCGCGTATCGCGGTATTGTCGCTTTCAGTCCCGCAGCTAGTAAATATTATTTCGGAAGGATCCGCATTGATTAATGCAGCTACTTGCTGTCTTGCCTTTTCAATGTGTTTTTTAACCTGCCCGCCGAAATAGTGCATACTGGACGGGTTGCCCCAGAAGTCACGGAGGAACGGCATCATTGCTTCGATAACCTCCGGTGCCGGCTGGGTGGTGGCATTGTTGTCGAGGTAAATGTTCCTCACTGTTTTTCCTCCTCAACTACGATATCCTGGGAAACAAATTCCTTAAGCTTGGCCTCGACTACATCTTTGAGAGTGAATTGGGCGACGTTGCATCCTGCGCACATGCCGCGGAACGATACGATAACTTTATTCCCTGAAACATCGATCAGTTCTATGTCGCCTCCGTCTTTTTTGAGCATAGGCCTGATCTCGTTCTGGATCGTTTCCTCAATGAGCTTGATCTTCTGAATAATGGTAAGTTTGGCCGGCCTTTGCACTTTTACTGCGGCTGTCTTTTCCTTCTCGATCAATGCCTCGATATCAGGCTTGCAATGTCCGCACCCGCCTCCAGCCTTGCAGAAATTGGTGACCTGTTCCACTGTTGTCAGTTTATTGTCTTTGATGACGCGGATAATCTCTTCCTCAGTAACTCCGAAACAGGTGCATACAACTTTTCCCGCTAGTATGCGCTTGGTCTTGCCGCCGGTCTTGTAATTATCAATTGCGGCCTCAAGCGCTTCACGTCCCAGTACGGAGCAGTGCATCTTCTGTTCTGGTAGTCCGCCAAGATAATCCGCAATATCCTGATTTGTGACTTTTGATGCTTCTTCGAGAGACATGCCCCTGATGATCTCGGTAAGAGCTGAGGATGACGCTATTGCGCTGGCGCATCCGAAAGTCTTGAATTTAACGTCTTTCAGTCTTTTCTCTGCATCCAGCTTGAATGTCAGGGTAAGCGCATCTCCGCAGGCCAGAGAGCCGACCTCGCCAATTCCATCATGATTGTCTATAAATCCCACATTTCTTGGATTTCTGAAATGGTCCATTACCTTGTCTGTATAATCCCACATATTAACCTCCTGAATTTCAAGTGGCATATTAGCAATGCCTTTATTACACTGCCAGTAATATAATGATTATTTGCAACGCAGTCTATTTTGTCTTATTAATGTCGGCTATGACAGCCACCAATATTACTTCATACAAGGCAGATGAAGGGCCGTTCGCCGTTGAGGCGCGGTATCTGGACTGGCAGGACGATGTCCGAGACAGACCGATTCCTGTCAAAATATACTATCCGTCGGCAACTACAGAGAAATCTCCAGTGGTGCTTTTCTCGCATGGCCTTGGCGGAACGCGTGAAGGCGGGGAGGCCTGGGGTCGGCATTGGGCTGGTTATGGGTATATATCAGTTCATGTGCAACATATAGGTAGTGATGATAAAGTTCTTCGCGGTACCCCTGAGCAGTTGAATAACATAGCCAGCGCCCTGAATGCTGAGAATTGGATCAACAGGGCAAAGGACGTTTCTTTTGTGTTGGATAAGATTGAGGCAATGAACAGAACCGACGCTGTTTTTTCTAACAAGATTGATTGTGCCAGAATAGGGATGTCGGGTCATTCGTTCGGGTCTGCAACAACGCTGGGCGTCTGCGGGCAGAGGATTGCGTACGGTGCAGGCGGACGTGAGATCTCATTTGAAGACCGGCGCATTGCGGCCGGGGTTGTTTTCAGTCCGTCTGTGACGAAGAGAGGTGATCCCCAAACGGCGTTTGGTTCCATTAAGGTACCAATGATGAACTTTACCGGCACGAAGGACGATAGCCCGGTCACTACGACGAAAGCGGCTGACCGCCGCATCCCTTTTGACAATATGAAAGGAAAGGATAAGTATCTTGTGATTTTCGATGGTGGCGACCATTGGGTGTTTTCGGGGACGAAGCGTATACGAGGCGAGAATGAACATGACAAAGCAATACACAATTACATCAGAATGTTCACGACAGCGTTCTGGGATGCTTACCTGCGCGGCGATAAGAAGGCTCAGAAATGGCTGGCAGGCGAATCTGCTGCGGCATGTCTCGCTGGTAACGGAGTGTTGGAAATTAAATAGGTAGTAGCCTGTGCTATTATTTTGTTTCTTCCGGCATCCAGACCGGCAGGTCTTTGACTTCTTCTTTGGCGTCGTCCGATACTGGTATGCTCCATTTGTCAAAGAATTCGGTGAGATTCTTGCCCGTTGCCATTGATAATCGTGTGAGCCACTCATCACGCTTGTCGTCGTTTGTCTGAGGCTTGCGCTCCTCTGAAATATTTCGGTATTCGGTAAACACTTTCTTGAAAGTATCCCAGCCAAATGCATCCTTAAGTTGGGTATACATTAAAAGGCCAAGGAATGGATCTGTCTTCCAGTCTGCAAACTTTCCGTCATCTTTATTGTAAATAGATCTGTATCCCTTGAGGCATTCTGGCGTCAGCTTAGCGTGGGCAGAACCCGGCAGGCCAGAATTGAGTTTCTCTGTGATATAGAGGCAAAATAGGTTTTTTGTGACTTCAAGTGTTCCTTCAAATGTCCATGAACTGTCCTGGTGATTGTGAGCTAGTTTACTGAAATAGACCCATGACCCGTCTTTCTTAAGTTTGGCGAGATCGAACAGTTCTGGCGCTGTATCGCTTTGCGCGACAATAGGGTAGCCGGAGTGTTTATATCCGGCGCCTGGCTGAATATCGTGGATTATCCTTTCAGGATATTTACGTGTCGTTGGAATTGTTGCAAGTTCTGAAATAGCATCCATGACAGAATCCCAGTATCTCAGCACAGGTTCAGGATTGTCCAGGTTCCTTATAATGCTTGATGGAACAGTGATGATAAGCTTGCTGGTTGCCAGTTCTGCCCAGGGCGCGGGGTTGTTCCTTATGGATGCCTTCCAGTCCTCAGGCTTGTTGACACCCAATCTGAAATATGGCGCTTTACATGCGCCAATGAACTTGAATTTCATAACCCCATTTTTTGTGCTCTCTATGGGTATGTCGATATAAATCAATCCGCCAAACTCATTGGCTACTATGTTTGTGCCTGATGTGATTGAGAATTGTCTGGTGATGGACGGTAACCTGTGCCATTCGTCACAGTCCCAGAGATCATCAGTATGGCAGCCTAAAAGTGCCTTAAAATTCATTCCTGTTGATGAGGGGGGCAGAATGATTATTACTTTATCGCCGGGTGCAGCGTAAAGTCCGGTGCTGTGCCAGCCTGGCACTCCAACGTTCATGGACACTTCCTGTGAGATACGCCTGGCTGTTGTCGGGACGTTTTCTGGAAATTGGCTTGCGAATGGATTCCATCGCACTTTTGCGGCTGGCGTCGTCCGACTGATAAGATTGTTGATGGCAATGACGCATCGCTCATAGGCGGCTTCGTTCTTGACAGGATTTGCTGGCGAGATGCTCTTGGCTGTTATTATCGCCCTGTGCATCAGTGCATTGATCTTCAGCTTGTACTTCTCGCTGGCTGTTTCCGGTACGCAGTCGTACATTAGAGAAACAGATTTGATTATCTGACAGGATTGCTCCTTGCTGATCAACTGTACAGCACTGGCCGCCTTTTCCAGAAGGTCGATGGCGGAGGATACCATCGATTGATTGGTTTGAGATCCGTCGTTGATATTCTTCTCAAGCGCATCAATGGCAACTGCGGTGTGGATCAGATCGCTTCCTTTTAGTTTTGCTGCAAGTAATCCCTCTTTCGGGGTGGTAATCGAGTCGCTGGTGAATACGATACCTGCTTTGCTTAGCAGGCTGTTTGCTGGCATATTGCGCATAGTCCTGCCTGGTATATCGCCGGGCCACTCCCATCCGGTCATAGCGCATATGAGTCCTTGGCCAGCTAGGACATGCTGTTCAAGAATGCGGGCTGTCTTGAGGTTGAAATCTGCAAGGCATATTATCACATCGGCGTCGTCAAGTTTAGAGGTCCAGTCATCGGTATCAAGGTTGACCGCATTGATTCCCCGCCCGGAAAGCATACCGGCCAGCTCTTCATTGTCATGTATGCACACTTTGGGGTCATTGCCGCCTTTCTTTCCGGCGCACCAATTGATGCAATTGACCAGCATGGGGAGGGTGTCATTATCCTTGAATGATCCCACGTCCAGATATCCTTTATGCGGGAAAACAACTATCCTGCCTTTCTCCAATGTGCCGGCAGCTACTATGGCGGCCTGATAGTCTGTCTTATCGGGAGTATATGGTGCGCTTACAATTACTTCTGCATTCGTGTCAAATACGCAAAGGGTGCCTACCTCTCCGGGTGCTGCAATATTCTCAATATCCTTGAGTAGTGCTTGTTTTATTTCCGACTTGTTACCGGTAAGCAAGGCGAGGGGATTAGGCAGCTCTATTGCGAATATAATTAGTGCTGCCATACAGAAGACATATGTATTTCGCTTAATAAGCATTTTGACCCTTTTTATAGCCGTGTATAAAAACATATTGGAGAAAAGAATTGTCAAAGCATTGTGTGCTAAATGTAAATATTTATGCATATTGCTTGGTCGTGAGATTCTCAATGTGAGTGGTTGAAAAGTACAATGATTGTTACTTTCTCACGTGATTCTATCTGGTGCGGCAAGCCTTGTGTAGAGCGCCATCCGTTATTCCTGTCGCAAAGTTCTCTGGGAGGTGAGGCGCAGGTACTTTTCTATCAAACCAGTCCTGTACATTCATGTCCAGCCCAATGCCATGCATATAATTGTAGACAGCTTTCCTTAAGCCTTTGCCCAGCATTTCGTGATTCGCAGCGGTTTTTTCTTTGAAAGGTGATTCGTTCGTTGAGAATCCAGAAAGTATCTGTGCTGGCCTTGATATGCCGAATCGGGCAGGTTCAGAGAACATACTGCTGTGAACTGTTAGGGCAAATCGGTGCCAATATGCGGATTGAATGCAGCCTCGGGCAAAGAGTTGTCTGACATATTCCAGAGCGTTTACAGTGTCTTGTGCTGTTTGGGTAGGAAAGCCATACATCAAGTAAGCGTGGACCATAATTCCTGATTCCGACAGGGAGTGAGTGACTCTTGCTGCCTGTGCGAGTGTCACGCCTTTGTTCATAAGGCACAGCAGTCTGTCATCTGATGTTTCCAAGCCGCCTGTCAGAGCTATACAGCCTGACTTTCTGAGCAGTCGCGCCAGCGCAGGCGTGAATGAGTCTTCGAATCTAATATTTGCCCACCAAGTGTATTTCAGGTTCATCTTTATAAGTAACTTGGCGATGCCTGCCAACAGGGCTGGTGGCGCGGCTTCATCCACAAAGTGGAACCCTTTTTCTCCACTTGTCTTCGCTGTTTCCCTCATCCATCTGACCACAGTCTCTGGGCTGGCCGGGTCGAAACGATTTATGTAGTCCAGTTTTGTGTCACAGAATGCGCACTTGTGCCAATAACATCCGTGTGCGATCTGCAGTTTGATCCAGCGCCGGGAAGACCAGAGTCGGTGCATCGGATTAGGCGTTTCCATCATTGCGAAATAGCCGACCTTTTTGAGGCATTGCGCGTATGTCGGGGCCGGTCTCATGTTGTGAGAAATGGTCTCTGTAGAGTCCATGGCGTGATCGGTTATTTTTCCTTGGAGAAGCGTCTTGGTCCTTACATAGCCTTTGAGCGTAATTGTTGCAGCGGATTTAGAATTGGCTGGTTTCTGTTTGGTGAAAGGTGATGCTGTTTTCCTGCCGGTGATCTGGTCGAGTATTCGCAATAAGGGCACTTCGCCGTCGTCGTAGACGATGAAATCTACTAACCTGAATATTCTGGAGTCGCTGATATTTCTAAGTTCTGTGTTAACATATCCTCCGCCGATGATGATCTTTATGGCAGGTGAAAGTTTCCTGGCGATTTGCGCTATCCGCATTGCGCCATAAAAAGTGCCAGGGAACGGTATTGTCATGCATAAAATATCCGGCTTTGACGTGCGAATTAGTTCAATGGCTTGCTTGTCAATCATAGTGTCGATTATGGTCGGTCTGGATTCGAGAGCTCTGATTACAGGAGTGAATGATTTTACTTCTGCAGCCAGATGATCGGCATATTTAGCCAGCATAAAGTTGGAGTCAATGCCAATTCTGATGGCATCGGAAATGTCATCAATGAAAAGGCTGGCCATTATGAGTGCTTTCTCCATTGCTGGCAGTTGGTCTTCAATAATTCCGAAGTTGGTGAAGCGTGGCCCTTCCGGCAGAACTCGCCCAGCGGCAATTTTTGACGCTATATCCTTGTTCTGACCGCGGAGGAGACTGACGGCCATGTCGATATTGTTAATGATGGCCGTCTTGTTTTTGAGAAAGTGACATATGCTGATATTGCTGGATTTGGCCGGCATGACATTTGTAATAGCACGCAAGCCTCTTTTTGATAATATATTGCGTATCAGGGCGATTGATAAGTCGGAGTGGATTGCCGCGTGACCGTTTGCCTGCAAAAATGCGGTGAGCATCGGGCCGGCCGGATAAGGCGTATTGAACTGGAGCAGAGGCGGAGTTACAAATGCAATTTTCATAGTTTCATTTAGATGTAACAAAAAGTCATATTACACTGTATATAGTGATAAACAAACGGAAAAAAGGGCAAACGCTGTGAAATACATCATAATTGGGGTCATGTCGCTTCTGACGGGGATGTTGCTTGGGGGAATTGGGCCAAGATGGGACCTTGCTAAAGCGCAAGACCGCATCAAGACTCTGGAGCTAAGCCAAAAGAATATACATTCCGATTCAGAAGGTTTTAGTGGCATTAGGCAAATGTTGAAGCTCACTGATAAGGATGCAGTCAGGAATGCGCCACCCATAAGAAAGGCAAAGAGACTGGTTGATGCGACTAATGTAGTGGCTTCTGTAAGTGTTTCTTCAGGGGATGCTAATAAACCGTCAGAGGCTCAATCCCCTGTAACAAATTCTAGCAGTATGGAAGAGCAGGTGGAGACGGCATCCAAGATATGGGCATCGCGCGTTGAAATTGCTAGAAACAATTTCGCGTCGAACTCGGGTCTGAAAAAGGAAGAGATAGAAATCTTCGATACAGCTATGGAAGCTATGAACATCAGGCTGGAATATTCAATCAGCCAGTGGGTTGATAAAATGAAGGATAAAGACCAGATATCGTCCGAAGATGGAGTCAGGATGCTGAACGAGCTAAGTGACGCATTGGTCGTAGGTTATGATGATATGGATAAAGCCTTGCCTGCTGGATGGAGGGAGAAATCTGGTCTTGATTTTGAAATCATGAATTTCATCGATCCTGCCGTTGCAAAGCCGCTTGTGGCACTTGAGGATAAGATGCCAGGGCGTGGAGAGCATCAGTGGGGAGCGCAGCGGAGACGTCATTCTAATTCTAAAGGCTCTGCCGGACCTGTTGATTTTGATGTGGAGGTTAATGTTGAGAAATAATAGTTCATTCAGAAGCAGTTTGTATGGCGTGGCCGTAGTGGCGTGGCATGAATTACTGGATTCGATTAAAAGCCGTAGGGCTATCGTTCTGCTGTTGCTTTATCTGGCTGGTTCGGTGGCCGGTTGCGCAATATTCATCAAGGTCTTGCATACTGTTGAAAATGGAGTTGAGAAGACGATAGGTGTCTCGGAATCAAAGAAGGCAGGTGCGACGACATCTGTGGTGTGGAAATCAGAGGTATTCAAGCAGAGCATTATACATTTAACAGGTGATAGAAAAGAACTGGTCGACTATCTGTTAACATTCCCGCCATTGTGTCTCTATTATGGATGGCTGTCGTTCACATTTGCACCATTCCTTGTTGTAATGCTTTCCTCGTCCAGGATCTCTGAGGAGGTTTGGAGCGGCTCAGTCCGGTTTGTGGCATTCAGGACCTCCCGTCTTGGCTGGTGCTTCGGGAAATATGCTGGTCAGGCGCTGCAGCTGCTTCTTGCCCTGCTTATCAGCGCTGTAGGTGCATGGCTTACAGGCTATTTCAAATTGGCTAATTTCGATGGCTACAGTCATGCTGCAATGCTGCTGATGTTTGCGCTTAAAGCTTGGATTTACTGTCTTGCTTTTCTGGGATTGGCCACCGGAATATCCCAGCTTATTTCAAGCCCGAATATTGCCATGGCTACAGGCATAATCATGCTTATGGTGTTTTCGATACTTAGCGGACTAGCCTCGCATCTGTCAGGAGACGGATGGCGTAAGATCTGGGATATTATCGATATGCTTCTTCCTGGTGGGCATGATCTTGATATGTTCTATACTGATCTCCGGCATATGCTGCCAGCGATAGTTTATCTTGTGTCGCTCTCATTTTTATATGTGATGGCAGGATATGCACGATTTGGCAGGAGGGATCTGTGATGAACGCTTTGGAGTTAAACGGGGTTGTAAAGAAATACGGTAAGCGCAAGGCCCTCGATAATATCGATCTGCACGTCCCTGTCGGGTCTATCTTTGGCCTGGTTGGCAGTAATGGAGCAGGAAAGACAACTGCGATGGCGGTTGTTGTAGGGTTGCTGCGTATAGATGCCGGGACTGTCAGCTTGTTTGGTGAGGGGCCGTTCGATCCTGCTCTACATTGCGGTCGGGTTACTCTTTTGCCTCAGGATTCGAGGCTTCCTCTTCACTCCAAGGTCGATGATCTTTTACTCTATTATGGCAGATTGCAAAGACTGCCTGAGCCGGTGTTGAGAGACTCAATTGATGAAGTCCTTGAGTGGGTTCATCTTTCTGACAGACGCAAGTCGGTCGTCAGAAGTCTGTCGCACGGAATGATGAGGCGCTTGACCATTGCGCAGGCATTTCTGGGCAAACCCGAGCTTGTTCTTCTGGATGAACCTATGAGCGGGCTAGATCCGCGTGAGGCGGCCAGAATAAGAAATATTCTCGCAGAGAAGAACGGGGCGCAGACTGTTGTGATAAGCTCCCATAATCTGCACGAATTGGAGTCGCTTTGCGATACAGCCGCTTTTATAGAACACGGCACTCGCATTCGTCAGGATACCATTGAAATGCTTACGAATAGGAGTCAGCGCTTGATCTATCATATCGTGCCTGCTGATAATATTTCTGTAGAGATGTTTGCTGGGCTTATCCCCGATGCACGGTGGGAACTTACTCATGGAAATACTCAACTTTCGCTTCGGTGTAAAGGAGACTCAGATGTTACGGGCTTTAATCGAAAGGTCATAACATTTTTGCTTGCACGGGGGAATGAGATCATTGAAGTGAGGCGTGGTTCAAATCTTGAATCGGAGTATCTCGCCATTACTGCCAGCATGTAAATGCTTGGGTTTAATGGGAAGAGTGCTATGGAGCGTTTGTGCAGCTGAGTCGATAATATCTAGCACTGTTTGCTGATGCCGGTATCCAGAATCTGTTTGTCGGCGGGGTTCTGATTATTCCTTCTTGGACAATTTGCCAGTTCGTCCCAGCCATATTGGTCGTCTGCTGAATTACATAAGGAGACGTCGTCCAGTTAGTGTAACTTACCCAGATTATACAGTTGGATCCGGCTTTCTGTTGTATTGCCGTAATGGCAAATGTGGAAAACGTGTTAGTGGGATCTGTTCCGGCAATGTATTCTTCCCAGGCCAGTAAGCCGTCATTATCTGTATCGCTGATACCGGCATTCTCATAATTGTTTGTCGCCGGATAATAGGTCGCAAGCCAAGATACTGGGGTGGATGTGTTCGTGGTTATGTTTGGCAGGAACAGTGCATGGATAGTTCCACCGGCTGTTATGTTTGTCCAGGAAACTAGAATGTTTGTCATGCTGTTATCGTAAGTGTATCCGAGTAAAGTGCCATTTGTTGTGATGCTGCTGATGTGGTAATGAGTTGAAGCTGTAATTCGGAAATTAGTTGATCCGCCAAAAGCGACTGTCACTGTCCCGGAAGGGGAGATTGTGCCGTAAGGCCCTGCTGTTGCGATTATGGGATCTTGAACAGTGAAAGCGATAGAGGCTGCATCCCATGTCGTGCCTACAGCATTGCTGGCAAAACACCGGTAATAGTATTGTGAGCCCATTATAAGGCCGGAGATGTTTGTGCTGAATGATCCACTTAAGGGACCTATATTTTCAACGTTTTGCCAGCTACCTGCAGTTGTTCCGCCATCACTGCTTCCCCAGAATATGAATACTGATGGCGTTGGATATCCGGCCGCAAATCCACCAAGCCATACAGATGTCGACGTCATATTGGGCGGGTATCCAGCATTGCTTATGGTGGGAACGCCTGTTTTTATCAATGCGATATCGTTCCCGCCAGTTGCTGAGCCAGTGGTGAAGTCGGCATTATAGCTTATCTGGAAGGCGTGATTTGATGCAGAGAAGGTGAGGTTGGTCAGGCTCTTGTCGGGCAGATTGGCAAATATTCCGGCAACCGCGGAGGTTCCGTTATTCTTTGAGATGTAAACAAAGTCCCCTGACTGTGCATCATAATTCAGCGTCAGATTCAGGGATGCATCGTTAATAGTCAGGGTATTTGTCGTCTCCAGCATTCCATGATCAATTCCGGAATTTGTTCCGCTAATAGTCAATGTCAGTGCCCCCATAGAATTGAAAGTCAGGTTACTGTTCACGTGAAGTATGCCGGGTATCCCTGAAGCATTACCAGGCATCACTGTTCCGTTGACTACCGCTCTTCCAATCGTGCCGGTACCCATCAACGTGGTTCCTGAGTCAACCGAGAGCTCGCTGGTCCTGGACTGCGAGCCAAGGATTACCAGGGTTCCCTCTGCTAAGGCGGTAGCCCCTGTGTAGGTGTTCTGCCCGCTTAAGACAAGAATTCCAGCCCCTGATTTAGTAAGGCCGTATCTATTCGTTAATGATCCTGCAATCGTAGTCGTCCCAGTGTTCGTTACTGTGATATTTCTGCTTCCGCTGTATGAGATAGGGCCTGTGAATCTGATGTCGTTTGTTCCTCCGACAGAGAAATCTGACCCCATGGTAATGCTGTTGGATAAAGTATGCGCGCTTCCGTAAGAGTATACTGCTCCGCCGTTAATAGTGAATCGACCGGTCCCCAGTGCATTATCATCGCCAATGGCCAGTATGGAGTTGGTCATGATCATACCGCCAGAAAAACGGTTAGATCCTATTAATGAAAGATGCCCATCGGTAAGGCTTACAGCCCCAGTATATGTGTTGTTTGCGGTCAGAATCAGGTGTCCCTGGCCAGTCTTGGTAAACCCATTGTTGTTCAGAATTCCTGCGAAAACAGTGTCAGCCGAGTTGGATATGGTGATTGTTCTGGAAGTGGTGCCGAGGTTGACAGGGCCTGATAACGTTAGCTGGTTGGTGCCTGATATCATGAAGTTACCAGCAACGGAAAGTGAGTTGGTAATAAGTCTGGATCCGTACTCAGCGGTAATTACTCCGCCAGTTACGGTAAGAGCGCCTATTCCCAGCGCATCATCATTGCCAAGGCCAAGCGTTCCAGATGCGTTGGTCGTGCTTCCGGAATAGGAGCTGGAACCTGTAAGTATGAGCTTGCCGTTACCTGACTTGGTCAAGCCGCCAGTGCCGCTGAA
>CAMCYG010000050.1 GCA_945883775.1 Victivallis vadensis | reverse complement strand
TTACGTTTTGTAAGTCGCTGTATACCATAACAGCACCTGCCTTTTGCAGTGTGGCTTTGTCCAGTGAAGAGCTGATTCCAATAGGTGTGGCTCCTGCTGATTTTGCGGCAGTAATTCCGCTTATGGCATCTTCCATTACCAGGCATTCTTCAGGTCTAAGACTCAGCAATGCGATGGCTTTGAGAAAGATATCAGGGGCAGGTTTCTTCTTTGCGATCAGCTCACCGTAGACGCAGGCATCTATCATTGTCGGGACTATTCCTATTTCCTTGAGATTGCCGTCCATTTTCATTTTGTCGGCACTTGTGGCTATTGCGGTCTTTATGCCCCGTTCCCTGCACTCCTGCACGAATTCTCTGGCTCCGCGTATGGGCTTCAAGCGGCCCTTTATAAGTTCGAGGTATATTGAATACGCTGATATCTTGTCTTTCGCCAGGTCAAGTATTATGCCGTACTTCTCGGCTACCCCGCCAAGATAGCGGTCTTCACCCATGCCTACGAACGGCAGAAAATCGGTCGGCTGTACTTTAACAGAATAGATTCGCCGGAACATCTCGACGCCAGCCTCGCTCATAAAAGCCTCAGAATCGCACAGTACTCCGTCCATATCCAGGACAACGCCTTTGATGTTGCTGAATATATTCATCATTTCGCCATTAGCCGAGTAATGACTTTATCTAGGCTGTCAATGAAGACCTGCGTGTCAAATTTCATGGCGTGTTTTCGGATGGCGGCTGAGTCCCATTTCTTTGAGGCGCATTTCGTCATTGCGTCTATCAGAGAATCAACCGATTGGTCCTTGAAGAATACTCCCGTCTCGCCGTCTACAATGGTTTCAAGTGCGCCGCCTTTTGCGAAGGCCACAACAGGTTTTCCGCAGGACTGCGCCTCTACAGGGACAATACCAAAATCCTCCTCACCGGGGAATATCAGCATTCTGCAGTTCCGGTACAACTCCAGGATATCTGCATCTGACCTGTAACCAAGGAATTCGACATGCTTGCCTGCCATCGGCTTCATTGTGGCGTATTCATTGCCGGTCCCGACAATCTTCAGCGGGAATCCAGTCTTGTTTGCAGCCTTGACTGCCAGATCGACGCGTTTGTAAGGGACCAGTGCGGACACGACAAGGTCATATGCGTTAAGCGATGTGCTTGCGCCTGGAGTCCAGTTTGCCGTATCTACTGGCGGATACACCACATCGGCATCGCGTCCGTAGAAGTCCTTTATCCGCTTTCTAACGTGCTCGCTTATCGCTACGAAGACATCCACTCCGTCGGCTGTTCGCTTGTCCCATTTGCGCAGCCAGGCAAGAACTGGCTTTATCATGGATCCCAATAAAGGTTTATTCCCGAAATATTCATCGAAGAATATCCACGCATAACGCATCGGTGTAAAGCAGTAGCAGAGGTGTTTGCAATCTTTCT
This sequence comes from Victivallis vadensis, assembly GCA_945883775.1. Lineage (GTDB taxonomy): Bacteria > Verrucomicrobiota > Kiritimatiellia > UBA8416 > CAMCYG01 > CAMCYG01. The sequence continues at coordinate 16,891 of CAMCYG010000050.1, read as the reverse complement.
CGTGAGGCAGCGCCTTTGCGACACAATGGCTGGTGCTGATCAAGAGCCTGGCATTATCCGGGCGCAGGGCCTGTATGGCGGCAGGGAACAGGGGCAATAGATTCTTGTAATGCTTTGTTATGCCTGGGATTGACTGCAGATATGATGTCCAGACTGGATGAGCGTTGATTTTATCTGAGATGGCTGATTGTTTGCGGAACAAGGTATATATCGGTGCTTTGGGGAAACCATCGCAAAGGATTTCCAATACCCGCTCGCCACCGCGCATACCGGTAAGCCAGTCATGCGCCAGGATAACTTTCTGCGATTTCCAGTTGGCAGGATATTTGTTCATGATTATTAAACTACCAGACTTTCGTAAATCTTCAGCGTCTCCCGGGCGGCTCCTCTCCATGTGAAGCCTGCGGATTGGAGAAGACCCATTTTTGTCATTTCGGCCGTTCTTGCCGGATCAGAGAGTATTTCGACTATCTTTGCTGCATAACCATCCTCATTTGAAGGATCAAGGGTAATGCCGGCATTACCCACGACTTCCGGTAAAGCGCCTCCGTTACTGCACAGTACTGGAAGTCCGCTGGCCATAGCTTCGACAACCTGAAGTCCGAATCCCTCGTACTTGGAAGGATGAATGAGGAGATCTGATTCCTGGTAAAGTTTAAGCAGATCTTCGTTCGGTACGTAGCCAGTCCAGATTATGTGAGGCGTCAGGCCGAGCTGATCTGCCAGCACATTTGCTTCGGGATATCTGGGGTCAGGCGATCCGGCTATGACCAGTGTCAGCGGGAATTTGCTCATAGCGCGTGCCTTGCCGAATGCCTTTATTGCGACAATTATATTTTTGTACGGGTCGCATCGGCCGACATACAGCAGAGATCTGGGGGCGCCAGCGGCCTTAGGTGTCTTGGCTTGAGGCGGCTTAAAGTGAGTCGATACCCCGTTGTAAACCGCTTTTACCTTTGCCGCATCTGCGGCGGCGATATTGAGGTGGTTGATGATGTCCCTGCGTGAGGCATTGCTTACGGTGATTATACGGTCCGCAATTCTGCCAGATTTACGTAAGAGCCACTTGAACAGGAAGAATAGCTTGTTCTTGCGTGACTTGGGGGCGTGATCAGGAAAGATCAGAGGGATGACGTCATGGATTGTGACGACACATTTTGTGCTCGGAACCATTCCGGTCATGAACGCAGGGAAGGGGATCATGTAATTTGTAGAATGATATATATCAGGCTTCGCAGATGCCATAACAGCAGATGCATGGAACTGACCGGCCATGGAAAATACGCCATAAGGTACGACTCTGGATTTAAAGTTTCCTGCCTTTGCCAGGCCGGTTTCGTTCTCTGTGCGTTTGCGGATGTTTTCACTGGCAAACCATATGTCATATTCATTCCGCTGGTCCAGCGCAACCAAGTTGGCGATTATCTCACGGGTATAATGTCCTATCCCTGAAATCTCCTCGAATATCCACCTGGCGTCTATTAAAATCTTCATTTGCAGACCGATCGGTAAATGTCGACTGTTTTGCGGGCTGTCTCGTCCCACCGGTATTTTGCTGCCTGTTCCGGACCCTTGACTGCAAGGTCCTGCCGCAGGCTCTTATCGGTCAGGACTTTCATTATTTTTTCAGCCCAAAGCTCTTTATCAAAATCCTTTAAGACGATCGCGGCATTGCCGCACACTTCCGCAAGTGATCCGCCGGCAGACGTCACGACAGGTGTTCCGCATGCCATGGCCTCGACCGGAGGGAATCCGAACCCCTCATAATGAGATGGAAATACAAAAGCCTCAGCCCCGCTGTATAGAGCCGTCAGATCGGAATCTGAGACATATCTGAGCCATCTGATCCTGTCAGCCTTGCGCGACCCGAGAATCTTTCTGAGAATGGGCTCGTATTGCCAGCCCGGCATGCCTGCGATTACAAGGTATCCATCGAATTTATCCAGCATCTCAAAGACCTCGATAAGGAACGAGTAATTCTTCCGTGGTTCTAAAGTTCCGACGCAAAGAAGGTAGGGTCCGCTTATCGAGAAAGATTCCAGTGTCTGGATGATCTTCTCGCCATCCTGACGCTTGAATGATTCAGGTATGCCGAGGTGAGTTACATGTATTTTGGATCTATCGGCGCCCAGCAAATCTACGATTTCATCTGCGCTGAACTGGGATATTGTGATTATCGCGTCAGCCCTGTCAACTGTAGCGGCTATTCTGGCTTTGAGATATTTAAGGTTCTTCCGTTCGGCGAATTCCGGATATCTGACAAAGCTGACGTCATGAATGGAAACGACAGCCTTGCCTTTCTTTAGCGGCGGGATTATGAAGTTTGTGAAATGATATACATCATGATCGCCGGCAAAGAGGCCGAAGTCGGGCGCCCTGACCGCTTTCCAGGAATACTGGATAAACCTGCCCGGAATGCGGCGGTAAGGAATATCGATAGCCCCTGGGATACGCATGTTATGTCCACGGTTTTTAAAATCAAAATAAAAGAGCGACAAAGTATCACCCTTGGTGCAGGGACCGAGATGTTTTGCCAGCATGGCAGTATAACGGCCGACTCCGGCCTGCTGCGAAATCGCTGGCTGTATATCAAGGCAAATTTTCATAACCGTGGATTATTATCCAAAATCCGCACGGTGTGAAAGATAAAAGCAGAATATTCCGGGATTGCGGCAGGCTTTGGAATATCTTACATTGCCGAGAGATAGGAGTTGAGAAATGCCAGCTCCTTGGTTTAAAGTCCAATTTGTTGAAAAAGTCTGATGGCGATGTCAGGCGCGCTGGTTGATGTTGGAACGGTAAGGAATCTTATTCACGAGGATCAATAAATGGCAAAACTTTTTGGGACTGACGGTATACGGGGACGTTCAAATATTTATCCCATCACGGCTGAAATCGCTTTGCAGATAGGGAAGGCAATCGGACAGGGGCTTGGCGCCACCGGGCATGGTTCGTGTAAAGCCGTTATCGGAAAGGACACCAGGCTGTCCGGCTATATGCTTGAGACTGCGCTTACCAGCGGGCTTGTGTCAATGGGCGTGGATGTTTTTCTTGTGGGACCTGTTCCAACGCCTACAGTTGCTCATCTCACCCGCTCCATGGCAGCTGATGTCGGCATTATGATAACGGCTTCCCATAATCCATTCGATGACAACGGAATCAAGATATTCGGGAACGATGGTTTCAAGATCTCCGATGAATTGGAGAACAATATCGCACGACACATCGAGACCGGCCAGATAAGTACTGAGCACATCAGAAGCGATCTGCTGGGCAAGGCGTACCGTATCGATGATGCACGCGGCCGTTATATCGAATTTGCGAAAAGCACTATTAAGAATCAGGACTTTGAAGGACTTAAGGTCGTTCTGGATTGCGCCAACGGCGCATCTTATTTCATTGCGCCGCTGATATTCAAAGAGCTGGGCGCAGAAGTCATCAAGACTTTTGTCGATCCTGACGGTTACAACATCAATAATGGCTGTGGCGCTCTCCATCCTGCGACTGTCGCCAAAATCGTCAAGGAGAATCGAGCTGATGTTGGTATTGCTTTTGATGGCGATGCAGACCGGGTAATCTTCTGTGATGAGAATGGAGCCGTTGTGGATGGGGACAGAGTCCTGGCTATGTGCGCCCTGGATCTAAAGGAGCGGGGTCAACTTGCTAAAAACAAGCTGGTTATTACTACTATGAGTAATATCGGCCTTCACGAGGCAATGAAGAAGGCAGGGATCAAGGTTGACGTGACTGATGTCGGAGACCGGCAGGTGATCGAGCGGATGCGGAAGATCGGCGCCTCTGTCGGCGGTGAGAAAAGCGGGCACGTGATCTTGCTGGATCATGCGACTACAGGAGATGGGATCATAACCGGACTGCAGGTTCTGCGTATTATGAAGCAGAAGGGGGCCAAGCTTTCTGAGCTTGCTAAATGTATGAAGGAGTATCCGCATAGCCTTGTCGGCATAAAAGTCGCACACAAACTGCCGATTGAAGGTCTGCCGCATCTGCCGAAGGTGATCGCGCAGTGTGAGTCCAGCCTTGGGAAGAAAGGGCGCCAGGTAGTTCGCTATTCAGGGACCGAAAACAAAATCAGGCTCTATGTCGAGGCACAGTCAAAAGCCGTTGTCGACAAGTGGATAAAACTGCTGACAGAAGCAGTTCATAAGGATTTGGAATGATGAAGGCTATTATAATCGATGCGGGAAGTCCGGAAAGCTGTCAGCCTGTGACAAGTACAAGGAGTCTGGCTGCTTGTCCTGTTGCAAATATGCCGTTGATTGAGGCTCAGAAGCTGAGCATCCAGGGTGCCGGGTTTGAGCTCTCTAATGTGAATTCCGGCACAGCCTTGTACGTCAATGGTGATGCCTGGCTTTCCAAGAGCATGTGCGTTGTTGTGGCAAAGATATCCGAACCTGTAACAATCATAGCTGCCGATGGATCAGTGCTGGCCTGGATAGGTGATAAGGCTGAATCGGTGCCGGAAGCCAGGGTTATTCCTGCCGATGATGGGTCATTCAGGATCAGGTATCCGTGGGATCTGTTGCGGGTGAATGAAATCCTGCTCCATGACATTACGAGCTCGCGTATTGATGGCGAAGTGAGTCCGGCGGCCCATATCGATGGATTTATCCAGCTAGGACAGGGCTCGAAAATACTTTCAGGCGTTTACATAGAAGGTGTTCTGGTTGCAGGCAAGAACTGCAAGATCGGACCGAATTGCTATGTCCGCGGTTATACTAGTCTTGGTGATAATTGCCACATTGGACATGCGGTCGAAGTCAAGAATTCGCTGGTTATGCAGGGTTCCAGCATCGGTCATTTGAGTTATATCGGAGATTCCATAATCGGGGAGCGGGTCAATCTCGGCGCAGGCACCATTACGGCCAATTTCAGGCATGACGGTTTGAACCACAGATCAGTGGTTCAGAAAAAGGTCGTAGATACCGGTCGCAGGAAGTTTGGATCAGTCATTGGCGACCATGTGCATACTGGCATTCATACGAGTATCTATCCTGGCCGAAAGCTCTGGCCCAATGCGGTGACTATGCCCGGTGCGGTAGTCAGCAGGGACGGGCAGTAAATATGGCATTCAATAAATTACTCAACGACTTCAAGGATCACTTAATTGACCTCAAGGAACAGGGGGTAACTGATGTAGAGGTCGATCCGTCCCTGGTCAAGAATCTTGCTGTTATGACCGCATCCCTTAAATCTGAAAAGAAAGTGCCGGTATTGTCGGTGCCCAAGACGAGTTCGGTCGATCTTCCTGTTCAGGTTGTAGCTTCAAGACCGCCATTTACTCCTGCGCAATCTGCCGCCGCTGATAAGCTGAAAGATATTGCTGATGAGATATCAGTTTGCAAGAACTGCAGACTTGCTTTCAAAAGGACGAATACCGTTCCAGGTCAGGGTAATCCTCAGCCTGAGGTGATGTTCATCGGGGAAGGTCCGGGCGAAGACGAGGACTTGCAGGGACTGGCATTTGTCGGCAGAGCGGGTCAATTGCTTACTAAAATGATTGAGGCTATGGGCTTAAGCCGAGAAGATGTATTTATTGGCAATATCGTGAAATGCCGTCCACCAGATAACCGCAAACCTGAGCCTGACGAGATGGAGGCCTGTATTCCCTTCCTGAAGCGGCAGATTGCCGTCATTAAGCCGAAGGTCATTGTGGCTTTGGGCGCAACGTCACTTACCGGACTTGTGACTCTTCCTGACGGCGAGACTATATCAAAGATCAGGGGCAATTGGCTTAAATATGAGGGCATAGACCTTATGCCTACATTTCATCCAGCCTATCTGCTGTATAGTCCTGTCGCGAAAAAGGAAGTCTGGATAGATCTTCAGGAAGTCCTGAAAAAACTCGGGCGTACCCCACCCAAACGTTAAGCTCTCGCTCAAAAAAGCTGGGCTGATTGGTTCTTATCTGTTTTCAGTGGATCCGGAAATGTAGGGCGAACCCTTCCAGCCTTCGCAGCCAAGGGCCTTGCTACGGCGGAGTAGGCCTGGGTGAGCCGGATCTTCTGCGCTCTATGAGCGCCACTATTGACAATATGCCCATCATAGATGGGTACTACATTATCCCCACACTTGATCTCACACTTAGACGGTTACACTTAATCGCTTCTCTTAGTAGGCTAATGCCTGCTGATCCGCGACTAAGCAGTTGGACTATGTGTAACCGACTAAGGGTAGGGACTAAGACTTTCGACTAAGTGTTATGAGTCCTAATTTAACTGCTTGTCAAAAAATCTGGGACATAGTTCGGGTGCGTGCCTTGCGAAGGCTTTTGGCGAAGACTGGTCCACACAGGATTCTTTGCTCAGGATCCAATCCTCGACAAGCAGCGCTCCTTCTACACGCCCTCAGCAAGGCGCTTTTCGATGTAAGCCTTTACCCGTGAGACTATCAGAGTGATCTCTTCGTCGTCAGGCAGGGACTGTATCGTATCATTCAGATGATTTCGCTCAATCAGCCGCTTGAGGGATGGTAGATAATTAATGGTGTATGACCATGCCACGCGCAAGAGATTGATGTCGGCAAGAGAATGGACATGTCTGTAAGTGCCCGAACCGGTCTCGAGAATTTCTTTGATCAATTCCCTTGTCGGCTGACCGGTCAGGTCAATGTTGAGCATGATTTCAGGCATATCCGCATGGCGTCCATCCTGAATCGTCTCCCTGAACACCTTGATTATGTCCAGCTTGTCAGCATCCCTGATCAGTTTCAGGAATCTTATGTTATCGACAGGCATAGCACTGGGCAGGTTCCGTGTGTTGTGAAGTTTCACTCCGTCCAGTATCACTGCCTCATCCAGTGGGTCGGCTTGTTTTAAGACTTCATGTTTGATGAGAATGTTGTACCCATGAAGCCCGTGATTTACCGAATCATGATCCACAAATGTCTCGAATTCGGCGTACTGACTGTATCGCCCGACATCGTGCAGAAGGCCTAAGGCTTCTGCGGTAAAGACATCTTCAGAACTCCATCCGAGTTCAGTTGCGATGTCTCTGCAATCCAGTGCCACTCGGTTTGAATGGACTACCTTGAGCTCCATTAAGTAATGCAGTTTGCCGTTAACTCTGAAAGAATCGGTATATCCTTTGTACCAAGCCTGTATTCGCGTCAATAGTTCTGGTTTCATAATGTTTTTCTTTCACCGCGCCCGCAGAGCTCACAGAGGAACATTCATTGTTGAGCCTAAAGCGCAGAACAAATGCCTCCGTATGATCTTGAGCACCGTGAGCGCTGTTTTATTTCTTCTTTCTAACTGAAAAGCCGAAATGTCCGATCAATCTGCCAAGTTCGTGATAGTTGCCGTGTGCATAGGCAAACAGACCGGCTTTTTCAATCTCCAATTTGTTTTTCCTTAAAAGACTTGTTGTGACCTGGACCGCTACCACCTCGGCAAGGTACATGACGTGAGTGCCCAGTTCTATGCGCTTAATGACTTTGCATTCAATGTTGATCGGGCACTCGGCGATTATTGGGCATTGGAGTTTAATAGCTGGGGCAGGGGTCAAGCCGGCTTCTTTGAACTTGTCCTTGTCTCTGCCTGAAATCACTCCGCAAAGATCAGTAGCTTTGGCTTGTTTGAGCGAAGGGACGTTGACCACCAGTTCTCCGGTTTTTTCTATTATTCCAAACGAATGCCTGGATGGTCTGATAGAGACAGAGAGAATGGGCGGTTCACTGCACACTGTTCCGACCCACGCCAAGGTGATAATGTTGGGCTTAATGTCTTTATCAGAACACGAGACCATGACTGCCGGCACAGGCATTAGCACTGTGCCTGGCCTCCACTCGGTTTTATGATAAAGGTTCCTTTGGGAGTTATGATTTTCTTTTTTCATTTTATTATTAAAGGCTGATTTGTGTTGCTCAACACGGGAGAGCAAGTGTCTGCTAATCAAACGCAAAGAATGGCGGAGAGGGAGGGATTTGAACCCCCGTTACCAGTAAAGGTAAACAGCATTTCCAATGCTGCGCCTTCAGCCGCTCGGCCACCTCTCCGCAGTAACTACATCAAGTTGTTAATGTTTCATTCCTGACGGTGTTTTGTCAAGAAGACTGTTTCCTGAGTGTCAGAAGTTATTTTTCTCAGCCATAATCCGTTTTTCGCCGCCGTAGGAGTCATATCAATCCCTGCGATATCTCCTCCCTTGGGTCCGAAAAACTCGAGAAGCGCCTAATGCAAATCTGCAATTGACATAAAAAGGCAATGATAGGATTATGTCGTTCTCAATGAGCAGGTTACTTAAATCTTTAATTGTTTGGCGAGAGCTTATGCTTGTTCTGGTCAACAGGAACCTCAAGATCCGATACAAAAGCTCGGTGCTTGGCTTCTTCTGGTCGTTTTTAAGCCCTTTGCTGCTTATTTTTATTTATTACTTCTTTTTGAGCGTTATGCGGTTTGAAATCGATATCAAATTACTGGTGACTGGTGTCATTGCCTGGCAGTTCTTTGCGATGTCTCTGAATGATTCACTGCATGCCATCGTCGGAAATGCAAATCTTGTTACAAAATCATCGTTCCCCAGGATCATACTGCCTATATCCACGGTTACGGCTAATCTGGTTAATTATCTGCTCTCGACTGTTATTCTGGTCATTTATCTGATGATTTCTGGCGCTGATTTCAGCAATCTTTACTGGTATCCGATAGTGCTTCTTACGAACTATGCCTTGTGTCTTGGTATGGCGCTGATCCTTAGCACGGCAAATGTATTTTACCGGGATGTGGAGCACATCCTCTCTGTTGTGCTGCTGGCGTGGTTCTTTGTTACACCTGTGATGTATCCTTTGGCTCAATTGACCAGCAAATTCAGCACGACACTGCAGTATCTGTATTTTCTTAATCCAATGGCCGGAATAGTGACAGGTTATCATGTTTCCTTCCTGTCGGCACCAGTCCCTGATTTCAGGATGCTGGCGATTTCCTTCGTAATCGCATGGGGAATATTCGCGTTGGGAGTGGCGGTATTCGAGAAATCACAGGGAAAATTCGGCGATGAGCTGTGAAGATAATTATGATGTATGAGTTAAAGAGATAAAAAATGGCAGAGAATTTGATCATAGTTGAAAATGTTTCCAAGAAATTCCGGATGCGACAGGCCGGAGGAAGGACTCTGAAATCTGCCAGCTTGGATTTCTTCAGAAAGCGCGGCGTAGACAATACCGACTACTTCTGGGCGCTAAAGGACATTAATTTCACAGTTCCAGCCGGCGAGACGCTCGGCATTATAGGATGCAACGGGGCTGGCAAGAGCACGCTGCTTTCACTACTCGCTGGCACAAAGCAGCCCTCCACCGGCAAGATAACGATGAAAGGCACGGTTTCGTCGTTGCTGGAGTTAGGCGCAGGCTTCCACCCTGAACTTACCGGCAGGGAAAATATCTTTCTATCCGGGGCGATCATGGGGCTGTCCCGAAAGAAAATGGTGGAAAGGATGGATGCCATTGTTGATTTCGCCGGATTAAACGACTTTATTGATCAGCCGGTAAAGCACTATTCATCAGGCATGTATGTTCGGTTGGGGTTTGCCGTCTCAGTAGAGGTCGATCCCTCTATACTGCTTATCGATGAAGTACTTGCCGTAGGGGATACAGCGTTTCAGCGGAAATGCATCGCGAAAATGGAAGAATTCAGGGCTAGAGGAAAAACGATGCTCATCATTTCACACGATCTCTCGACAATACAGAGCATCAGCGACCGTATTCTTCTGCTCGATGAGGGGCATGTTATTGGCATAGGTGATCCTGAAGAGCAGGTTGGCGACTATGAATCAATTACACGTAAGCGCAGTGCAAAATCAATAGAGAGGGAATGGGGCACCGGCGAGGTCAAGCTAACGAACGTGGAACTGCGTGACGAGTCAGGCGCCGTTACAGATAAGTTCAAGTACGGGAAAGACTTGATTGCAAAGATTTCTTACGATGCCTCGATACATGTCAAAGACCCTGTGTTTGGTTTTTCCATGTCGGATCTCAATGGACGGCTTATTTACGGCAACAATACCCAGATAGAAAACCATCGTATCGCGGCGATATCCGGGAAGGGCGATGTTGAGCTGAGGATTAAGAACCTGCCTATGTCCAAGGGAACATATATTCTTTCATTCTCGGTGCATTCATGGGACCACAAGGTCAATTATCACCGGCTGGATAACCGCTTTCCTATTGCCATTGAATCTGATAAACGGTTTGAAGGATGCTGTTTTATCCCCACGGAATGGAGTTCTGCAAAGAAGTAATCGTGAAACTGCCATCAATACATATGAACCCGAAAGTCCGCGACATAGTACTCCGGGCATTGAAAGAAGATGTTGGGTCCGGTGATATAACTACCGGCTCTCTGGTGCCCAAAGGTAGAAAAGTTCAGGCTGTCATACTTACAAGGGAAGACTGTACTGTCAGCGGCGCTAAGGTTGCGGCCAGCGTCTTTGGGTTACTGGACAAGACGGTAAGATGCCGAATCCTGATACCTGATGGACGAGTTGCAAAAAAGGGGCAGGTAATTGTCGAACTTCGGGGTAATGCTTCTTCTATTTTAACGGCGGAACGGACAGCGCTCAACATAATGCAGCGGATGTGCGGGATTTCGACGCAGACGGCAGGCTTTGTCAAGGCTGTAGTCAGGTATGGAACCAAGATTCTTGACACACGAAAAACCACACCGAATATGCGGATATTAGAGAAGTATGCCGTTGTATGTGGCGGCGGGACCAATCACAGGCTCGGTCTTTATGATATGGTTCTAATCAAAGATAATCACAGGGCATTACGCGGCGGCGGCAGTCTTGCTGACTTGGTAAGCCTTGCCAGAAAGAAAGCACATGGCCGCAGCATCGAGGCGGAGGTGGAGAATGTTCAGGAACTGATGGATGTTCTTAAATCAAGACCTGACTGGGTGATGCTTGATAATATGAGTCCATCGCTCATGAAGACATGCGTTGCGCTTTGTCGTGGAATATGCAAGACCGAGGCTTCCGGTGGGATTACGATGAAGAACATCATGCAGACGGCCAGAACCGGAGTGGATGCGATATCGCTGGGGTGTCTGACTCATTCGGTTAGATCAATCGATCTTTCCCTTGAGATTGAACTCTAACCTTCACCAACCAGTGCTCGCCAATGTATGCGAGCAGGGATGGTGAGCCGCCGGGGATTCGAACCCCGGACCCGTACATTAAAAGTGTACTGCTCTACCAACTGAGCTAGCGGCCCACAATCAATAAAAAACAGGGTGGCAACTTATTCAATAATCAGACTGGAATCAAGATATTTTACTGATATGTCACTATCTAATCAGAAACATCTCTCTTTCTAGTTGAAACGGATACCGGTTTGCTGTATATCGTGTCGCTTGTAAATTTTACTTGGGGGATTAATGAGTTTTTTCTTAAGATACTTTCTGATACTGATAACTGTGACAGTTTTTACGATTGATGCTACGGCTGCAGCCAAGCAATCAAGTTCAAAATCGACAAAGAAGACCACCGCCGTAAAGTCGCAGGGCAGGGGGGTGCCTAATCTGGCAAAGGCTCCTTATGCCAGTGCTATAGTTGTCGATGTTTCCACAGGTAATGTGCTCTTTGAGGACAAGGCTGATAGTCCGGCTTTCCCCGCCAGCGTGGTCAAGCTCATGGACCTGCTTATCATACAAGAGAAGATAGAGCAGGGGTCTTTGAAGCTCACCGATATGGTTAAGGCAACGGCTGAGGCAACCAGAATGGGCGGATCCGGTGTGTATCTTAAGGAGCACGAGGAATTCAGTGTAGAGGAGATGCTATTCGCGCTGATGATAAAATCAGCAAATGATGCAGCCCTGGCTCTTGCGATACATGTGGCTGGCAGTCGTGATGCATTTGTTCAGCTGATGAATGAGAAAGCAGTAGCATTAGGCATGACCTCTACGAAGTTCGTGACGCCACACGGTCTTCCACCCTCACGCGGCCAGAGTCCTGATGTAACGTCTGCGCGTGATATATCGTTGTTGTGTCTGGAACTCGTAAAACATCCTGATGTTTTCAAGTACACTTCCAGCCCGCTTCGCTATTTCCGTGACAACAAACTCGAGATGAGGACGCACAATAATCTGCTTGGTAAGTTCCAGGGATGCGATGGATTTAAGACGGGTTGGTGGCGCGAGGCTGGATACAGTCTTGCCGCTACCGCAATGCGTGATAACCGAAGGGTAATTGCCGTTGTGATGGGTAGTACATCAAAAGAACTGCGCGATTCAAAGGCTAATGAGCTGCTCAGCTCAGCCTTCATGAATCTTCCTCCTTTGCCACCGCCTCCTCCGGTTAAACACGTCGTTTTAGAGGAGATCCAGCCTCCATTTTGGTCGCCTGCAAAAATAGTCGTCCTCTCGCTTATAGCGCTAGTGCTACTACTCGCCGCAGCCCGTGCCGTAATGAAGAGATTCAGCAATATCAGCAAGTATAATTAAACGGCCTTCTGTGTCATTTTTTAAGAAAAGGCCAGAAAACAGTGTTTGGCCGGTTTCTTGGCCGATATTTTAAGCTTTCTTGACCCCGACTCGTAAAATACAGTCTTATTTGACTGCTTGCCTTGATGGCACAGTTATTGCAATATAAATACAATTATTGTTTAAAAGGAGAAAAGTATGAAAAGGTTAGTTTTGGCGACTTTGGTATGTGTTACGTGTAGTATTGCATTGTCGGGATGTGCGGCATTCAGGGCTAATGTATCCGAATTGGATCCCAATGAACAGATGCATATGAAGTCGACCTATGATTATTCTGACATGAAGAAGCTGACTGATGATATATCGGCTGATCTTTTGCAAGCCAACTTCCTAAAATCACTTACTAAAACTCCGATAGTTATAATGGGGCCGCTCGAAAACCGAACACAGGAGCATGTTGATACTAAGAATATTACCGACCGTATTAGAACTCTTATGACACAGTCAGGGAAAGTACAGTTTGTAAATGAAACAGCCCGCGAAGCGTTGAAGAACGAGCAGGGTTATCAGGCGGCGAATGCGACTGCTGAGAGTTCTGTGGCGATTGGCCGGCAGATTGGCGCTAAATTCATGATAACCGGCGCATTTACAGAGATGGAGAGCACGTCTCCGCGACAGGTACGGCTGTCTAAAACACAGGCTAACTTTTACAAGATGACCATCAATGTTGTGGATCTCGAGACTGGCCTGAATGTAGATACACTTGAGAAAGAGATTGCCAGAAAGATCCGCAAGCCTGTGATTGGATGGTAGGAGTGATTATGCGTCGAGCTCGCCAATATCAAATGATTGGCCGGGCCGTTTGCAGTGTGATTGCCTTGGCTTTTCTATGCGGATGCAGGTCATCGCAGCTTGCGGCAGCCAGAGAGAATTACTACATGGGGCGGCTTCCTCAAGCAGAAGGCAGCCTACTTGAGGGTGATATTCCTAAAGAACAGTTTGCTTTGGTCATGATGGAGCGTGGACTTATCCGGCAGACTCGTGGGGATTACACGAACAGCGCCAAGGATTTCAACCAATCATCAGCTTTCATTGAAGAGTATATGATGATGAGCGTTTCGCGTGGCGCGGCTTCTATGGTGATCAATGATAATGTGGGGATATTCTACGGAGATCCCTACGAACGGACATTGATGCACGCTATTAATGCTCGTAATTATCTGGCGTTGTCGGAGCCATTCGAGGCTGCTGTCGAGGCTAGACTTATTCTCCGCACACTACAGCCCGAAAGGAAGTCAAAAGACTATCCGGACGATGCGTATTCCCGATATATCGCCGGACTTTGCTTCGAGCTGATAGGTGATCCATCAAACGCCGCCATAGAATATCAACATGCTTCTAACTTGTGCGTAAACGCTGCTATAGATGCAAGGACCGGATTTGTATATCCAAAGTCAACCGCCTCTCTGATAAAGCAACCTGTCGAAACGAATGGAAGCATGGAAATGGTCTGCCTTGTCGATTATGGCCGGGTTAAACTTGAAGATTTCGGTGCGTATGACAGAATAGAGGGCATTCAATACGCCGAGATTTGTTCAAACGGCAAGGTACTTGGACGGACCTATGTTGTTGCGGATATTCAGGACATCGCTGTTAGAACTGAGCGGCAGAAAGTCCTTAGCAGGATGATGAAGACATTCACAAGAATTGTCTTAAAAGAGCAAATATCGCGTGTGCTTGATGATAGTAGCCCTGCACTTGGTTTCCTGGCGAGGGGAATATTGTTCGGTTTTCTGGAGAAGGAGGATGTAAGGCGATGGGAGACGCTGCCCCGGTTTATGGCAGTTGCCCGGTTTCGTCTGAATGGAGACATAAAGTCGGTGGATGTGGTATTCAAGGGTCTTGGCGGGCGGGTAATCAAGACTGTAGAATCGATCCCAGTATATAATTCCAGCGGCAAGCGGATTGTCTTGTGCAGAGATATCACAGAGCGAGCGAGTCGCGTCAAGTCGTCCAAATGACGATACAAATCAGAGCTGGATCATTAATTACGGGGCTTTGCTTTCTTTCTTCCCTGACAACTTAAGCATCAATGCGTTTGCATAAAGTACATCTTCATCGGGGATCTTCCTTGAATGGGGAAGAATTTCGTCCAGTAAGGCTTTAGCCGCTGTATTATTGCCTTCAAGAAGCGCAATGTCAGCCAAAAACATCTTTGCCCTGAACCATGGCTTGGTTCCGGCACTGGTAAGTTTAAGTATTTTATAGAAAAGCGTTCTTGCAGAATCGATATCGTTTGATTTCAAATAAACATATGCTACGGTGTCCAGCATTCTTATGTTCGATTCATTCACAGCGAGTTTCGGAATGTACTTGCGAGCCTCGTCGGGAGCTGCTTTGCTGTTTGCAGTTGAGTAAGCAAGATTATTGATCATGGTGAGATTACCAGGATGTTTTTCCAGTCCTTGTCTTAGAATTGACATCGCGCGCTCATGGTTGCCCAGGAGGCGAGAAGCTTCCGCCGCAATGACAAATGGCGAAATGTTTGTAGTGCCAGCATCTATTGCGGCAGACATCTGGTAATATGCATCTAGCATATCGCCGCCGCTGCGCTTAAATCTGATTAAGCCTAGTACACCGGCCCATATCGCGTTGTCAGGATCGAGCTGTCGCAAGTTTTTCAAGGCATTAATCATGTCATTGTCGGTGTCAACTATGTTGTCGGACGATTTGGCGGTCACCAGATTAATATACATTTCCTTAATTGGGTTTCTGGCGGCATTGATGGCGTCGATAGTCGCAGAAATAGCCAGCGATCTATCCTGGTCGATGGCGGAGCATTTTATACCAATCAGACAACCAGGGAGCCAGCTGCGCGCTCTTTCGCATGCGCTTCTTGCGGCTATAGAGGCGGGAATAGGCATTTTACCCCTGTAAAGATAGTCCGCAGCGCGAGCTGACGCCTCTGGATTGAAATCATCAGGCCGGCTGCCTTCAGTCGTGAATCTTTTTATTATGTCATTCTCATCCCATTTCTTTCCGTTTTTCATCTCACGCTGTGTCTTCAGAACCAGCTCCGCCAGCCATAGCTCAGGATCTTCCGGACACGATTTTCTTGCGGCGGCAAGGACATCGCTGTTCCCGTCGGAAAGACTGATGAGTATTCGCCACAGAAGAGGGCACTTTGGAAGTAATTTAACGGCGCGACCAGCTGCGTCGCGCGCCTCGTATATTTTTTTATTAAGACACAGTAAAAGCGTCAATTGGTTAAGAGCCGTAGCCTTTTCAACATTATTTCTTCCGATCGAATCCCATTTTGTAATATCAGCTGAAGTCCCTGCGCAATTGGAATCATAACATTCGAGCCAGAGTTTCAGCATGCTTCGAATAAAGGGACTCTTGCTGTGTGAAAGGCATGATCGCGCGGAATCGGCTTGAACCTTATACTGCTCGATAGAAGGCAGGGAGATACAGCGCCACAGAACCGCTGTCTCGGCAGGGATAACAGTCGCTTTTTGGGGAGCATTTGCTGGAATTGGTATTTGCGGTAGCAATGCACTTTTACAGAAGGCAGAAAGCTCGGAATATCGTTGGGTCATATAGAGCGATTCAGCTTCGATAATATCCATATCTCTTTGTTTTCTTGTGCGCGGCTTCCCAATGTAAAAAAGAGCCTGTTCCGCGGACTCGTATTTAACGAGCAATGCAGCAAGGTTGCCTGCGGCCTGAGATGAGTCCGGAAACAAACGATAAGTCTCAAAAGCCGTATAGATTGCGGCAATACCAAGATTCATGCTTGCCTGTGCCTGGCTCAGCCGGATCATTGGCGTCAGGTCGGGCTTTGTTTTTCCTGCAGTTTCAGGGGTATAGTAATCTTTGAGTGTCTCATAAACCTGTTCCCATTGGGAGCTTTCCTCGTGAATTTCGGATGCTATCATCGCAGGATCTGCCTCGCATGCTGTAGATGTGTTCGTGCTGGCCGCTTTTAATTCCGCCGTGACGCGTTCCTGCATTCCGCCTATTTCCAGCGCAGATATATATTCATGTAACATGACTCCGCCAATCGGGTGACTCTTCCTTCTTTTCTCGAATTCATCAATTGCCATAGCGAGATACTTTTTACGGACCGGACCGACATCCCTGACGCATAACTCACTACCCAATGGGATCATATTGCAGAGAGGTTGCCATGCCTCTAGTTTAGACCCTAGCAGGAAATATGGTTTGATATCTATTACATCATCGAAACTCTCCGCGCTCAGGCCGATATTCTGTTTTTTGAAGACAAACCAGCCTTCGCCGTGTTTTGCGACAGACATCCATAAAAGCGGATTTGTGCTGTCTATAGCCTTTATTCGGTTGAAAAGGTGCCATACGAGGTCCGGTCGCCCCAGCATGAAGCACTTCCAGAAATTGCTGTAAATACTGGGTATGTCTGTCATATGCCGTGTGGATCTT